>RFKM01000276.1 GCA_003694465.1 Alphaproteobacteria bacterium | reverse complement strand
TCCGATGTCTGCACTCATTTCGCCGATTCTGCCCTGCCGCTCTTCGCGCCCGGCGCGCAAGGGGTGGCGGGGGTGCCTGTCCCGCCGCCTGTGCCGCGGGGCAGGGTTCCGTCCTACCTTGCCGATCATCGCAAGCGGCTGCGCGCCCGCTTCATGGAGGCAGGCCCCGAGGCGATCGCCGATTACGAAATGTTGGAGCTGGTGCTCTTTCGCGCCATCCCCCGCCAGGACGTCAAGCCGCTGGCGCGCGCCCTTCTCGACCGGTTTGGCGACTTCAACGCTGTCCTCTCCGCCGCCCCTGCCCGTTTGCGGGAGGTCCCCGGCGTTGGCGAGAGCGTGATCCACGAGTTGAAGGTCGTCGCAGCGGCAGCGCAGCGGCTTTCGCGCTCTCGCGTCCTGCAGAGAAATGTCATTTCGTCCTGGGACGCGCTTCTCGACTATTGCCGCACCGTCATGGCGCACAGGGATGTCGAGCACTTCCGGGTGCTGTTTCTCGACCGGCGGAACATTCTCATTGCCGACGAGGAACAGGGGCGCGGAACCGTCAACCATGTGCCGGTCTACCCGCGAGAAGTGGCCAAACGTGCGCTTGAACTCAATGCCTCCGCGGTGATTCTCGTTCACAATCACCCGTCGGGCGACCCCACGCCTTCGGCCTCCGACATCGACATGACCAACCGTGTGCGCGACGCCCTTGCGGCGCTCGATATCGTCCTGCACGACCATCTGGTGATCGGTCGGGCGGGAGAGACGAGTTTTCGCGAGGCCGGGCTGCTCGAAGGTTAATCGATCCAGACTTCAACGCGCCTGTTGAGCTGCCGCCCCCATTCGGTGTCATCGCAGGCAATCGGCAGGGCTTCGCCGAAGCCATCGGCGACAGCATTGAATTTCCAGGCCGACCCCGCCTCGGCGGCAAGGATCACCGCACGCCGGACCGCATTCGCGCGGCGCAGCGAAAGACGCAGGTTCACCGCCGCATCCCCGACCCCGTCGCTGAAGCCGAAAAAGTGCAACCGGTGCCCGTCAAACTGACCGGATCCGAGCGCCGAAGCCAGAACCTCCACATTGGCCCGCGACGGCGCGTCAAGCTCTGTCGACCCGCCCAGAAACCGGAATGTCAGCCCGATCCTTGCCTTGCTGCTGAAGGCCCGCGCCATGCGCTTGAGCTCTTCGAGGCCGTTTTCGTCATCCGCAACCAGTAACGCATTCGCCAGCCTCTGCCCCTGTTGATCGAGCGAGATTTCTTCGAAGGGTTCGGAAACGAGGCCAGACCGGCGGATCACCATTTGTGCGCTGGTCGTGCGCAGGTAAGCCAGGAAGTCGCGCGCAATCTTCGGCAGGACGCGCCCGGGAAGGTAGAGAAACAGCGGCACGGTGAGCGGATAGTCACCGGCCATGACGCTGGCGCGTGTCGCCTCGAGCTTCGCCGGGCAATCACCGGACAGGCGCAGGCGTTTGGCCGATCCGGCGGCAGAAAGGGTTGTCAGCCCCAACCCGAAGGGGTCATCCGTCACAGCCTCGGTCAGGCCGCGCATGGTCTGATGAACCGCCGCGCCCTTCGGAATTGCCCCGGAGTCGGCGAAAAACCTGCCGGCGAAGACCCGGGCCAGGTCATCTTTCGGGTCGATCAGGTGGGGGGTGATTGGCGCCGGCTCACCGCCGAGTTCCCCCCAGCGCGCGATTTCGCCATTCAAGGCCCGCGCCAGAGCAGACAGGGCGATCTCGTCAACCGGGTTCGTCGGCGCAACCACCGGCACGAGCGCGTCGCGGGCGATCACACGGAACTGGCGCGAACTGCGCAAATCGCCAATTCCCGCGTCCCGGGCCATGTCCTGCTCGGCCGGCGTCGCCTCGCGCGCGGCCAGCACCATGTCGCTTTCGCCGGAGATCAGATCGGCAAAACCCTCGTCCGAATCCGTGAGCCTGAGGGTTACGCGCGCCGCCTCCCGCTGACTGTCCTTCTCGTAGAGGCGGAAGCGAAAGCCGACCCCTGCCAGCTCCTCGCGGCCAAGCGAATAGCCCTCTCGCCCCGCAAACCCTTCGATCAGCGCCGGCATCACCACCGACCCCACCGAACGCGCGCCCGAAATGGTCAGCTCGGCGACGAACTGCCCCAGCGTCGGACAGCCGGGCCCGTCGCAATCGACACTGGAGCCGTCGACGGTCAAGACCCCGAATTCGGTCTCGACGCGATAGAACTCACCGTCAAACCCGAGCAGGTTTCCGCTGATCTCGACCGACCCGTCGCGCGAGGTGAGGGTGACATCTTCGGCCCGCAGGCCCGCCGGAAAAAGGAGAAGTGCGGCGAAGATCGCCGCACGAAAGACGCGCATCGCTGGTCACGGCCTCGTGTCAGTTTTGGGCGATCTTCAGGTTTTGGGGCAGGTTTTTCAACACCAGATAGTCGCCAACCGCATCACAGCCGGGCGCGGCCATGGCGAGCGGAACAGCTTCTGGCTCACCGATGGGCGAATTGCGCAGGATCGTTCCGCGGATGACCCCGCCGCAGGTGTTTTCCATGATCTGGGCCTCGAGGGAGATTTCCACCGGCACATCCCGGTCCAGCGGGAAGGTGTAGACATCGGCCGCATAGCCGTCGGCGGTGCTGCCGAGAACCGTCAGAAATCCGCCAGCCCCGGCAATCGCGTCTTCCGGCAGCGCGGGGTTGTCGGCCCAGACATGCCCGGCGTCATCGTCGCCAGCGCCGGCCTCATAAGCGTGAAGC
>RFKM01000275.1 GCA_003694465.1 Alphaproteobacteria bacterium | reverse complement strand
GCCGGTATAGGTGGGCTGGTCGCCGGTCGAACCGTAGGAGCCGTTGTCGACGATCAGCAGGATGAAGTTGTCGGCCGCGTTGTTGCCGATGGTGGCGAGCGTGGCCAGGTTGGTCAGCACCGAACCGTCGCCGTCGATGGCGATCACCGGCTTGTCCTGAGCCATGGCGAGGCCGAAGCCGATCGAGCTGGCCAGCCCCATCGTGCCGAGCATGTAGAAATTCGTCGGCTGGTCGTCGAGGCTGTGCAGCTCCTGGCTGGGCGAGCCGATGTTGCAGACAACGAGCTCGTCGCGGATCACCGGCAGGAGGGTCTTGAACAGGTCGTAACGGATCATTGCGCGGCCCTCCAGAAGCTGGCGTCGGTGAGTATGGCCACCGGTTTCTTGCACATTTGCGTGTAGTCCAGAATGCCCGGAAGCTCCTCGGCATCCTCGGGCTTGTGGAAGTGGTAGGTGGGAATGTGCAGCTGGTTGAGAATGGCCTTGGTGTGCAGCGCCATCTCCACCTGGCAGGCCACCGGCTCGCCCACCTCGCCGCGGTAGCTGATCAGCATCGGCAGCGGGATCTGGTAGAACTGGATCAGCGTTGCCAGCGTGTTGACCACCACGCCGAGCGCGGTGTTCTGCATGAAGATCGAAGGCCGCATCCCGCCCATGTAGGCGCCGGCCGCCAGCCCCATGCCCTCGTCTTCCTTGTTGCACGGCACGTGGCGGATCGCGCTCGTCTCGTCGAGCACCTCGATCACCCCCGCCAGTTGCTTGCAGGGCACGGAGGTCACGAAATCCACCCCGTTCGCCACGAAATCGCCTATGATCCGTCGGTCCATTTCCTTGGCCATGTCACCTCTCCCGGTTGAGCCTGTCCAGCACCAGGTCGGCAATCATCGCGCTGACCCGGCGGTTGGAATCTTCGCCGCCCTCAGCCACGCAGCGCACCCAGCTTGCGCGCGGTGGCGCGCAGCACGAACTTCTGGATCTTTCCGGTCGCCGTCTTCGGCAGGGTTTCGAACACGACCGACTTCGGCACCTTGAAGCCGGCAAGGCGCTCGCGGCAGAAGGCGATGATCTCTTCCTCCGTCGCGGTCGCTCCCGGGCGCAGCTCGACGAAGGCGCAGGGGCTTTCGCCCCATTTCTCGTGCGGGCGCGCGACGACCGCCGCCGCCTGCACAGCCGGGTGGTGATAGAGCACCGCCTCGACCTCGACGGACGAGATGTTCTCGCCGCCCGAGATGATCACGTCTTTCAGCCGGTCGCGGATCTGCATGTAGCCGTCGGGGTGCATCACCGCCGCATCGCCCGACCAGAACCAGCCGTCGCGGAAGGCCTCCTCCGTGGCGGCGGCGTCCTTGTAATAGCCCTTCATCACCGTATTGCCGCGAATGGCGATCTCGCCCTGGGTTTCGCCGTCGCGGGGCACGTCCTGCCCGGTGGCGCGGTCGACGACGCGAATTCCCTCGACCATCGGGAAGGCGACCCCCTGCATCGCCTGCATCGCCGCCTGTTCTTCGGCGGGCAGATCGTTCCATTCCGGCTTCCAGAGGCACTGCGAGATATGGCCATAGGTCTCGGTCAGCCCGTAAACCTGCATGACCTCCAGCCCCAGCGCCGCCGCCCGCGCCAGCACCGCCGGCGGCGGTGGCGCACCCGCCGTCATGACCTTGATCTTCGGATCGAACGGCCGCGACGGGGCGGCTTCGCTCTCGCACAGCATCTGCAGCACGATCGGCGCCGCGCCCAGATGGGTCACCCCGTGTTCGCGCATCGCGGCAAAGAGCTTTGCCGGCGCCGGATCGCGGGTAAAGACCATGTGGCCGCCGACGATGGCCAGCGCCCAGGGGTGGTTCCAGCCGTTGCAATGAAACATCGGGACGACCGAAAGGTAGGTCGGGGTCTGCGGCAGGGTCCAGCCGGCAACGGTGCCCATCGCCATCAGGTAGGCGCCTCGGTGGTGGTAGACCACGCCTTTCGGCCGCCCGGACGTGCCCGACGTATAGTTGAGCGCCAGCGCCTGCCACTCGTCGTCGGGCAGGGCCCAGTCGAGCGGCGGATGGGCGCTGAGCGTCTCGTAATCCGGCCCGAGCCCTGCCGGTTCGGCCCCGGCCTCGTCATCGACGATCTCGATCACCGGCAGCGATGCGCCATTGATCCGGAAGGCCTCGCGCAGCACCGGGGCGAGGGCGCTGTCGCAGATCACCAGCCGGCTGTCGGCATGGCCGAGGATATAGGCAATGGTGTCTGGCTCGAGGCGGGTGTTGATGGTGTTGAGCACCGCCCCGGCCAGCGGCACCGCGTAGTGCAACTCGAAAAGCTCGGGAATGTTCGGGGCCAGCACCGAAACCGTGTCGCCAATGCCTATGCCCTCGGCGCGAAGACCGGCGGCCACCGACCGGCAGCGGCGGGCAAAGTCGCCCCAGGTCAGGTGGCGCTTGCCATAGCTGACCGCCGGCCGATCGCGGTAGACCACCTCGGCCCGCTCGAGGAAGGACAGCGGCGAAAGGGGCACGAAATTTGCGCCGGTTTTCGGCAACGCTTCGAAGGCCTCGCGCATCGCTTCTCCTCCCGCTGGGTTACCGCGGCCCGTGCCAGTCGATCTGGCAGATCTCGGCCGAGCGTCCGTCGAAATCCCACACCCGGCCAAAGGCGCGCACCCGGCCCTTGCTGGCGGTGGCGATGGTGATGTCTGGGCCCATCCAGTAGCCGGTGTTCGACACGACCACGTCTTCGTCGAGATCGGCGCCCTGGATCGGAGCGACCTCGCCCTGGATCTTCTTGCCCACCATCAGGCGGCGGGTCTTGCCCTCGGTCTCGAAAACGACGGGGGCGCGCTCGGCGCCGAGAAACTCGCTCACCAGCAGCGAAAACAGCCCCGTGGTGCCGCGCACCTGCCCCGAGAAGATCTTGACCAGCCCGTCATAGGCCGCTTCGGAGGCGCGCTCGTCGATATAGGCGGCCGCCTTCCAGTTGCCCCGCGCCATCAGGCCCGGGATGTCGAGCAGCAGGCCGACGTTGAGGCCGCCGAGGTCTTCGCCGTCGAAATGGCCCTCGTCGATGCGCACGCCCGCCCAGGCCTGGCAATAGCCCTCGGTGGGCGGATGCTTGCCCAGGCTCACCACGCAGGGGCAGAACACGGTGCAGTTGCAGTTCAGGATCAGTTCGCCCTTGATGGCCCATTCGGGCAAGGTGTCAGCCATGTCGTTTCATCTCCCTGTTCAGATCAGTTGCGCCGCGCCAAGCGCGGTCCATGCGCCGGCCGCGATCAGCAGCACCCCGGCCGGGCGGGTGAGCCAGCGGCCGATTTCCGGCATCTTCTCGAGCGCCATGAAGGCCGTAGCCGCGCCCATCCACATCAGGTTCATCGTTCCGCCGACGAAGCCCAGCAGCATCAGCGCCCAGCAGCAGCCAAGGCAGATGAGCCCGAGCGACCAGCCCATGCCCAGCGCCGGCCAGAGCCCGGGGCGCCAGCGTTCGATGAAGAAGGTCAGCGGCAGGCGGCATTTGCTGAGGCAGGCCGCCTTCAGAACCGAGAACTGGTAAAGCCCGGCGCCGGTCAGCAGCGCGGCGTTGAGCCAGAGCGAGAGGCTGCGCCCGTCCTGCGCCAGCATGCCCGCGCGCGAAAGCCCGAATTGCGCCGCCGCCCCGCCCAGCGAGGCCACCAGCCAGAGCGCGAGGTAGCCGCCGACGAGCGCGACGGCTCCGCGCGTGGTCGCCGCGCCGGCGATGCCGAGATCGAGAAAGGTCTTGAGTGCCGGCACGAAGGTCGGCAGCATCATCGCCGCCGCCATCAGCCCCCACATGGCCGCGAGGGCCCAGAAATTCGCCGCGCCCGCCGCCACGCAGAGCGAGGCGAGCATGTCGAGGGGCAAGTCGCGCAGACCATCTGTTTCCGAGGCGCGCACCATGAACAGCAGCCCGGCCCAGGCCAGCAGCACCGCCAGGTAAAACCCCAGCCACAGCACCCCCTCGCGCGAAATGCGCCGCGCCGCGGTCGTCGAATGTGGCAAGGCGTCGGTCAAGCGGTGGTTCCCTTTCCGATGGCCGCGGCGGCAGGCCCGCCGCGCGCTTCGGCCGGCATGATAACGCCTCGCGGGCAGAGGGCGAG
>RFKM01000274.1 GCA_003694465.1 Alphaproteobacteria bacterium | reverse complement strand
GTGGTGATCGAGGATTGCGCCCACACGATGGGGGCGCGCTGGAACGGGGTAATGTCTGGGCGGCACGGAGCGATCGGCGCCTATTCGACGCAGACCTACAAGCATCTCAATTCGGGAGAAGGCGGGCTTTTGATCACCGACGATGCCGATCTTGCCGCGAAAATGATCTTTCTTTCAGGAAGTTACATGCTCTACGGGCGCAACGGAACGGCGCCGGACGCGGCGGTGTTCGAAGCGGTCAAATACACCACGCCGAACATTTCGGGGCGGATGGACAACCTGCGCGCGGCGGTGCTGCGCCCGCAGCTTGCCCGGCTCGACGCGCAATGCGCGCGCTGGCGTGCTCGCTACCGGGCGATGGAAGAGGCCCTGCGTGGCACGCCGGGGATGACCCTGATCGAGCGGCCGGAGAAGGAAGAACACGTGATGTCGTCGTTCCAGTTCCTGCTGCTCGACTGGCCGGCCGAGGCGGTGCGCGCCGTGGTTGAGGGCTGCGCGGCGCGCGGGGTCGAACTGAAATGGTTCGGCGCCCCGGAGCCCACCGGCTTTACCTCGCGCTACGACTCGTGGCGCTATGCCGAGAGCGCGCCGATGCCGCGCACCGACCGCGTTCTGGCCGGCCTGCTCGACATGCGCCTGCCTCTGACCTTCAGCCTCAAGGATTGCGCGACGATCGGACGGATCGTGCGCGAGGAAGTGACAGAGCGCGCACCGGCTTGACGCCCGCAGGGGCCTGACGCCCGAACCCGCCTGACCCCCGCGTCAGCCCGGCGCGGCGAGGCCCATCGCACCGGCGGCGGCGGGCGCCGGTGGCAGCGCCATGAACCCTTGCGGGGCGCAATCGCGCATCGGCGGGGCGGGGACGAGCTCGATCACCGGCGAGGCGCGCAATTCCCACATCGTGGGATCTTCGAGGATGGCATCGGGCAGCAGCTCGACCTGAAAGACGCGATGCCGGTTCCAGCCGATACGCACCTCGTGCGCCGGCCCGCGCAGGTGGGTGGGGGGCGCGCCGGACAGGAACCAGGCGCACAGTTCGGCCTCGCGCGCCTTCAGGGCGCGAATCTCGCTGCGGATTTCGTGCAGTTCTTCGGCGGGGTGGGTGTTACGGAGCATTCTGGCCTCCTTCCTTCCCCGAGCCTCGCACGCTGGCGGTAAACATCGGGTGAACGGGCCAGAATTTCTGCGCGGGCCGGGGCATGGCGCGACCGGCCCGCGGATGGGTTTTGTCAGCCCTTCGCCTTGGCCTCGGCCTCGGCGACGTTCTGCTTCACGGCAAGGAAGCTGTCGGGCGTGACCGAGATCGAGTCGATGCCGGCCTCGACGAGGAAACGGGCGAAGTGCGGGTCGTTCGAGGGGGCCTGCCCGCAGAGCCCGACATGGGAGCCGGCGCCGTGGGCCTTTTCGATCACCGTGCGGATCATCCATTTCACCGCCGGGTTCGATTCGTCGAACAGCTCGGCGAGGGCGCCGGAATCGCGGTCGACCCCGAGGGTGAGCTGCGTCAGGTCGTTCGAGCCGATCGAGAAACCGTCGAAGCGGCGGGCAAAGTCTTCGGCGAGAATGACGTTCGAGGGAATTTCGCACATCACATAGACCTCGAGCCCGTCCTTGCCACGCTCGAGCCCGTTTTCCTTCAGCACCTCGAGCACCCGGTCGGCCTCTTCCGGGGTGCGGCAGAAGGGAATCATGATGGTGACGTTGCGAAAGCCCATCTCGTCGCGCAGCTTGGCGATGGCCCGACATTCGAGTGCGAAGGCCGGGCGGAAGCTCTCGGAATAGTAGCGGCTCGCGCCCCGGAACCCGAGCATCGGGTTTTCTTCGTCGGGTTCGAACTGCCGGCCACCGACGAGTTCGGCATATTCGTTCGACTTGAAGTCGGACATGCGCACGATCACCCTGTTCGGGTAGAGGAGCGCGGCAATCCGGCTCAGCCCCCGGGCGAGGGTGTCGACGAAGAACTGCGCCTTGTCCTCGTAGCCGTGAGTGAGGCGCTCGATGACGGCGCGGTCTTCGGCGCTTTCGAGCTTGTCGAAGTTGAGCAGCGCCAGCGGATGGGCGATGACCGCGTTGTTGATGACGAATTCCATCCGCGCGAGGCCGACCCCGTCGGCCGGCAGGCGCCACCAGCGCGCCGAGGTGGCGGGGTTGGCGAGGTTGAGCATCACCTTGGTGCGCGTCTCGGGCACGTTGGCAATGTCGATCTCTTCCTCGGTATACTCGGCAAGGCCGTCGTAGATGATCCCCTCGTCGCCCTGCGAACAATCCACCGTCACCTCCTGCTGGTCGTGCAGGATGTGGGTGGCATTGCCGCAGCCGACGATCGCCGGCACGCCGAGCTCGCGGCTGACGATGGCGGCGTGCGAGGTGCGCCCGCCGGAATCGGTGATGATCGCCCGGGCCTTCTTCATGATCGGCACCCAGTCCGGGTCGGTCTGGGTGGTGACCAGAATCGCGCCCTCGACGAACTTGTCGATGTCCTGCACGCTTTCGATCAGGCAGGTGGTGCCGGCGGCCACCGCGCTGCCGACGGAAATGCCGCGCAGCAGCTCCGGCCCGTGGCGGTTGATGGAAAAGCGCTTCATGGCGCCGGCCTGGGCGCGGCTCTGGACGGTTTCGGGCCGGGCCTGAACGATGTAGATGTCGCCGGTGATCCCGTCGCGGGCCCATTCCATGTCCATCGGCCGGCCGTAATGCTCTTCGATCGTCTTGGCCATGCGCGCCAGCTCGATGATCTCGGGATCGGAGAGCACGAAGCTTTCCTTCTCCTTCTGCGAGGTGGGCACGTTGCGGGTTTTCGCCGCGCCGCCCTCGGCATAGATCATCTTGATTTCCTTGGCGCCGATGCGCTTCTCGATGATCGGCATCAGCTTCGGATCGTCGAGGAAGGGCTTGAACACCTGGTATTCGTCGGGCGTCACCGCCCCCTGCACGACGTTCTCGCCGAGGCCCCATGCGGCATTGATCAGCACCGCCCGCGGGAAGCCGGTTTCGGTGTCGATCGAGAACATCACCCCCGAGCCGCCGATGTCGGAGCGCACCATCAGCTGCACCCCGATCGAGAGGGCCACGTCGAGATGGCCGAAGCCCTGCAGGTTGCGGTAGGAAATCGCCCGGTCGGTGAACAGCGAGGC
>RFKM01000273.1 GCA_003694465.1 Alphaproteobacteria bacterium | reverse complement strand
GTATTTTTCCAGGGAAAGGGCACCGGCGCGGCACGGGCGGCGCCGGTGTCGCTTTTTTCGGGCGGGTATCGGGGGCACAATGGCGCAGGGAGGAGACATGGACGAAGGCATCATCACCGGGAGCTGTCATTGCGGGGCGGTGCGCTTCGAGGTTTCTCGCCCCGACTTCGCCGTCAGCTGCAACTGCTCGATCTGCCGGCGCCTTGCCGCGCTCTGGGTCTATGCGCCGCCGCTGGAGATTCGGCTTTTCGCCCCCGAGGGCACGACCCGCGCCTATTCCTGGGGCGTGGGGGAAATTGCCTTTCACAGCTGTTCCACCTGCGGGGTGTGCACCCATTACATCGGCCTCGCGGGTGACCGGGTGGCGGTGAACCTGCGGCTTGCGGACCGGCCCGAAGTCGTGGAACAGTTGCGGGTGCGCCATTTCGACGGGGCCAACAGCTGGGCCTTTCTCGACTGAGGGCGCGCGGCAAGCAGGCGGGAGACGGATGCGGGCAGAAAGGCCGGACAGGCGGGGCGCGCGGCGCATGGCGGCGGCCAGTCGCGCGCTGCGGATGCGGCTGGCGGCGCTGGCGGCGCTCGTGGGGCTTGTGGTCATCGTCGCGTTGCTCGGCATTGCCCGGCTGAAGTTCGACGACGAGCTGGTGCGCTTTTTCGAAAGCGATGTGCCGGCGCACCGCGATTATGCCGCGCTGGGGCGGGCCTTCGAGGGCGATTCGAACGACATCATCGCCCTGATCGAAGGGCGCGACGTGGCCGAGCCCGAGGTGGCGCGGGCGGTTTCGGATTTCGTGCTCGATGCGCAATTCGCGCCGGGGGTGCGGGCGGTGATCTCGCCGCTTGCCCTGCGGCTCGACGACGGGCCGCTGTTCCCCTTCCCGCCGCCCGACGCCGCTGCGATGGCGGCGCGGCTCGAGGCGGCGCGCAAGGCCAACCCGATGCTCTCGCGCATGCTCTCGGCCGACCGCACGGCGATGCTGGTGATCTTGCCGATCGAGGAGCCGCGCTCCGGCGCGCAGGGGCGGCGCGACGCGGTTCTTGCCGAGCTGGGCAAGCTGGCGGCGCGGGCCGAGGCAGCGGCGGGCCTGCGTGTCCGGCTTTCGGGCTATCCTGTGCTGCGCGACGAGGTTGCCCGTGCCCTGATGCGCGACACGATCTTTCTCAACAGCCTCGGGCTTGCGGTGGGGCTGGTGGTTGCGGCGCTCACGCTGCGCAGCCTGCGCCTTGCCCTGCTGACCCTGCCGGGACCGCTCGTCGCGCTGCTGTTCAGCGTCGGGCTGCACGGTCTGCTCGGCATCACCATCAACTCGATCACGGTGACCTTGCCGGTGCTGATCGTGGTGCTCGCCACTTCGGATTCGATCCATGTCAGCTTCGAGCGCGGGCGCCAGGGCGGGCGCGACCCGGCGCGGGCGACGATGCGGGCGATCCGGCGGGTGGCGGTGGCCTGCATCCTCGCCGCGGCGACAACCGCCATGGCTTTCGCTGCGCTGATCACCTCGCATTCGGCGATCATCGCGGAAATGGGCCGGATGGGCGCAGCGCTGACCCTTGCTTCCGTGTTCATCGTGTTGCTCACCCAGTTCGTGGTTCTGACCGCCGCCGGCCAGACCGACTGGGGCGCGCGCCTGTTCGAACGGCTGGGCGCGCGCGAGCCGGCCGCGCTGGGCCTGCTCGCCCTGCCGCGTCTTGCGCTGCGCCGCCCGCGCCTAGTCACCGCGGCTTCGCTGGCGGTTCTGGGCGCGGCGAGCTGGGCCTACAGTCAGGCGGGGCCGAGCTATTCGCTGCTGGAAAGCCTGCGCAGCACCAGCCCGGTGCGGGCGGTCTTCGACACGGTCGAGGAGAAGATCGCCCCGGTCTCGCAGATTCACGTCATCGTCAACACCACCGATCCGGCCATCGTGGGCCGAGTGGCCGACGATGTGGCGCGCGCCACCGGCAGCCCCTTCGTGCAGTCGCTGGCCTCGGTGCCGGGCGGGGCGGAAACGATCCGCAGCAGCTGGCCCGAGGCGCTTGCCCACCGGCTGCTCTCGGAAGACGGCACGAAGGCGCTGGTGTCGGTGCCGTTCCGCTATGTCAACGGCGACCAGACCCTTGCCCTTGCCGAGACCATCCGCGCGGCGCTGGCCGATGACCCGGCGCTGGAGCCCGGCCTGATCGGGGCGGTGACGGGGCTTCCGGTGATGTCGGCGCGCGTCGCGGGGGTGATCCTCGACGAGATCAACCGCTCGCTGCTGATCGCGCTGGCGGGGGTGGCGCTGCTCATTCTCGTCTGGCTGCGCAGCCCGCGCATGGCGCTGATCTCGCTGGTGCCGAACATGCTGCCGGTGGCGCTGATCGGCGCCTGGCTGATGCTGAGCCGGGCGGGGATCGAGTTTGCCAACGCGCTTGCCCTGACCGTGGCCTTTGGGATTGCCGTTGACGACACGCTGCACGTGCTCAACCGGCTGGCGCTGTCGGGGGCGGTGGCGCGGGTGAGCCGCGGCGCGATCCTGCGGGCCTATGCGGAGGTCTCGCCGGCGCTGGTCAGCACCACGGCGGTTCTGTTTCTCGGCATGGCCGGCAGCTTTCTTGCCGAAAACAAGAGCGTGGCCGAGTTCGGCGGCGTGGCGATGAGCGTTCTGGTGCTGGCGCTGCTGGCCGATCTGCTGGTGCTGCCGGCGGTTCTGGCCGCCTTCGCCCCCGGGAGCGCCGAGAAAAGGAGGAAAGGCTGATGCCGTTGGTCCCACTGCTGCGCGCCAGCGCGCTTCTGCTGCTCGCCCTGCCCGCGCCCGCCGCCGCCAGCGAGCTTTTCACGGCCTCCGGGGCGTGGCTGGGCGAGGGGCTTCTGGCCACCGGCCCCGAGGCGCCGCTCGAACGGGGTCGCTGCCGGGTGCGCGCCGAACCGGCGCCGGGGGGCGGAGACGTTGCCATAAAGGGAAGCTGCGCCGTGGCAGCCGGTGTCAGCGAGCTTTCGCTGCGCTTCCTGCGCGGCGAGGGCGGCACGGTGCGCGCCGGGTTCTGGACGGCGGCGACGGGCCAGACGGTGCAATTTGCCGGAACCGAGAGCGACGGGCAGATCGTCATGGAAGCGGTCGGGCCGATCACGCTCGAAGGGCGGAGCTACGAGGCGCGCGTCGAGGTGACCACGCCCGGCGACGGCAGCTTTTCGATCCGGCAGATGCTGCGGGGCGAAGGCGACGAGGCCTGGCGCCTCGTGGTTGACATGCAGTATCGCCCCGCCGGCGGGCAGGGCTGAGCGGGACCGTGTAACATTTGCGGCCGCTTTCGCCGGCGCCGCGTGATCGGCCCTTCGGCCTGATGGCCCTCACGCCTTTGATAACAAAGCCGTTTTTCGATCGCGCCGAATCACGCAAACCTCACCACTCCTCGACCGAGCCTGTTTGCGCCAGGGCAGGCCTCCCAGATGTCGTTCATCCGAAGAGGAGGAAAAACCATGAAAGTTTCGATTCAGAATGCAATCGTCGGGGGCATCGTTGCCACCGTCGTGATGACACTGATGGCCATGTTCGTGGCGCCGATGATGACGGGAATGCCGATGGACATTGCCGCGATGCTCGCCGGGATGTTGGGCGGAAGCTACATCCTCGGCATGATCGCCCATGTGATGATGGGCGTGATCGTGTTTCCGCTGGCCTATGCGCTGGTGGTGCACGGGCTCGTGCCCGGCAGCCCGACGGTGCGCGGCATGATCTGGGGCGTGGCGCTGTGGATTGCCGCCGTGGTGGTGGTCATGCCGATGGCGGGCGCGGGCTTCCTGATGGCCAATGTCGGCGGCATGGCCGCGGTCATGGCCTCGTTGATCGCCCACCTCGTCTATGGCGGCATTCTCGGCGCGATTGCCGGGCCGGGCGAGGTTGCGC
>RFKM01000038.1 GCA_003694465.1 Alphaproteobacteria bacterium | reverse complement strand
CTCGGCCCGCGGTCGCGCCGGAGCGGCGGGCTCGGCCGGCTGTTCGGGCGCCGGCGCGATTGAGCCTCGCCGCCTGAGCGCGGCCCGGGGCGAACCGCCGGCGTCTTTCGGAAGGGTGCGCGTCTCGGGTACCGGGTGGCAAGCGCCGGATTGCCGATGTCCCTGTCTGCGATCCCAGGAATCCAGATTCCTGATTGCCGAGGGCTGGCGAGGCCTGCCCGGACCCGGACCATCGCCCCGGAGGAGCGCCTGTGGGTCTGCGCCTGTGGGGCCGGGCGGAACCCGGGCCACGGCCCATGTCATGGATTACCAATGCGACCCGCCGAATCCGTCACGCCGCAGAGGCGCCTCTTGGATCGGACTGCAAACGCGCCCTTGTCCTTCACAACAGCTTGGTAACGGCCATCGCCGAATCCAGGAATCTAGATTCGCGTGGGTCGTCGGAATCCACGAATCTAGATTCGCGTGGGTTGGTGGATTCCTGCCACCAGATTCGCGGGTCGGTGGAAGACAAGATTCCAGAGTCGCGTGGGTCGGCGGCGTCCGGGACTTTGGAGTCCTCGAGCCGGAGAACCCCAATGCGCCCCGCCCATTCGGTCATGCGACCGGCGCGCCTCCCCTCAACGCGCAGGAACCGCCGCCTCGTTCCCGGGCCGCTGCCGCCGATCCGCCGCCCCGGCTGTGCGGCCCAATCCGGTGCGGCGCCCTATTCCACCCCCTCGAGCGCTTCGAGCATGGGGCGGATGTAATCGGCATAGCGGCGCCAGCGCTCGGAACTGCCGGTATACATCTTCTGACGCACCTGGCTCGAGGAGGCGGTGCGCACCGCCCGGCGGGTCTTGTGGAATTCGAGGCAGGCCGGCTCCCACTCGAGCCCCGCCGCGGCCACCAGCTTGCGGCTTTCCTCTTCCTGGTGCTCGGTGAGGCGCTCGTAGGGCACGACATGCACCCGGTCGGGAAACAGCCGCTTCCACAGGTCGAGGAACTCGAGATGCAGCCGATACATCGCCGCCGTCTCGCGCATGTCGTGGCCGAAATTGTTGGCCCGGCCCTTGAACATGTGGGAATAGTTCGACCAGCAGGTGGCCCGGGCGTCGCGTTTCATGAACAGCACCCGCCCCTCGGGCATCGCCGCAAGGAACGGACCCACGAGGCGGAAATTGAGCGGCGCCTTGTCGGTAAAGACCGGCTTGTGCAGTCGGTAGTTCGACACCCCCTCGAAATAGCCGCGCCGGATCGCCAGCAGGGCCTCGCGGGTAAAGGGCTTCATCGCGCCGCCGGGACGCCAGCCGAGGGGAAACATCTGCGCGCCAAGCGTGTTGAGCTCGCCCAGGGCCTGCACCTGGCTGTGGCTGGCGAGAATCTGCTCGACCAGCGTCGTGCCCGAGCGCGGCATCCCGACCACCAGAACCGGACGCGCCGGGGGGGGGGCCTCGGCGGCGGCGGCCTCGTCGAGCGGTTCGACCCCGGCCTCGAAGGCGGCCATCAGCGCGCGCAGATAGGCCTCCTGCTCGGCGAAGTCGTAAGGATCGCCCGCCCGGCGCAGGGCATTGGCGCGGTGCAGCCAGTGGGCGGCGGTCTCGAGCCGGTCGGCCTTGTCATAGGCGCGGAACAGGTCGAGCGCGATCACCGAGCGTTCGGCCGGCGGGGCGGCGGCCTCGTCTTCGGTGAGGGCCTCGAGGCGGGCAAGGTCGGGATGGTCGAGCGGCAGCGTCTCGGCCTCCCAGCGCACGCCGAGGGCCATCACGTTGTTCGGGTCGATCTCCAGCGCCCGGTCGACCGCCTCGATCGAGCCGGCCTTGTCGCCCAGCGCCTCGCGGCAGCTGGCCACGAGGCCCCAGGCCGTCACGTCATCGGGGGCGAGGCGCACGGTTTCCTCGGCGATCTCCGCCGCCTCGGCGACATCGCCCCGATCGCGCAGAAGCCGCGCGAGGTTGTTGCGGAAGGAGACCGCCGAGGGGGCCCGTTCGACGGCCTGGCGCAGGCAGGTTTCGGCCTCGTCGAAGCGGTCGAGGCTTTGCAGGACGTTGCCGAGGTTGTTGAGCACCGTCGGGTTGTCCGGCTCCAGCGACTCGGCGCGGCGGTAGCTGTCGAGCGCCGCCTCGGCGCGCCGAAGCGCCACCAGCGCATTGCCCAGCCCGACATGGGTCGAGGCGACCTTCGGGGCGAGGGCGACGGCCCGCTCGAAGGACGGAACCGACTCCTCGGCTCGCCCGGTGTGCAGCAGCGCATAGCCCAGCAGCATGTGCGCCTGGGCGAGATTGGGGGCGAGCTTGAGCGCCTTGCGCGCCTCGATCTCCGACTTGCGGTGCTCGCCCATCTGGCCATAGGCATTGGCCTTGTTGGCATGGGCGCCGGCAAAGCGCGGATCGAGCTTGAGCACGCGGTCGAAATTGCGGATCGCGCGCTGGAAGTCGCCGCCCAGCAGCTGCACATGGCCGATGAAGTTGAGAAGGTGGGGCGATTTCGGATGCGCCTTGAGCAGCTTCTGCGCCTCGGCCAGCGCCTCGCGCAGCTGGCCGCGGGCGACCATCGCGTCGAGCGCCTGCATCCGGCGCGGATCGATCCCGGTGGCCGGGCGCGCCGGCGGGCGCGACG
>RFKM01000037.1 GCA_003694465.1 Alphaproteobacteria bacterium | reverse complement strand
GCTCAACCCTCGGCCGCCGCGTCCTTTTCCGCCTCGATCTCGGCGGCGCGCTTCTCGACCAGTTCGACGATGTGGTCGATCATCCCCTCATTGTCCTGCCGATGGTCCTGCTTGCCGGCGATGTAGATCATCCCGTGCCCCGCACCGCCGCCGGTAAAGCCGACATCGGTCAACAGCGCCTCGCCCGGCCCGTTCACCACGCAGCCGATGATCGACAGGCTCAGCGAGGTGTGGATATGGGCAAGGCGCTTTTCGAGTTCGGCCACCGTCTCGATGACGTTGAAGCCCTGCCGGGCGCAGGACGGGCAGGAGATGATGTTGACCCCCCGGTGCCGAAGCCCCAGCGATTTCAGGATCTCGAAGCCCACCTTCACCTCTTCCACCGGATCGGCCGAGAGCGAAACCCGGATCGTGTCGCCGATGCCGGCCCAGAGCAGGTTGCCCAGCCCGATGGCGCTCTTGATCGTGCCCGAAACGAAGCCCCCCGCCTCGGTGATGCCGAGATGGATCGGCGCGTCGGTGGCCTCGGCGATGCCGTGATAGGCGGCGGCGGCGAGAAACACGTCGGAGGCCTTCACGCTGATCTTGAATTCGTGGAAGTCGTTGTCTTCGAGAATGCGGATATGCTCGAGCCCGCTTTCGACCATCGCCTCGGGGCAGGGCTCGCCGTATTTCTCGAGCAGGTGCTTTTCGAGCGAGCCCGCATTGACGCCGATGCGGATCGAACAGCCGTGATCCTTCGCGGCCCGGATCACCTCGCGCACCCGGTCGGGCGAACCGATGTTGCCGGGGTTGATGCGCAGGCAGGCCGCCCCCGCCTCGGCCGCCTCGATGGCGCGCTTGTAGTGGAAATGGATGTCGGCCACGATCGGCACCGGGCTTTCGGCGACGATCTCGCGCAGCGCCCGCGTCGCCGCCTCGTCGGGGGTCGAGACCCGGACGATATCGGCCCCGGCCTCGGCGGCGGCCTGCACCTGCGCCACGGTCGCCTTCACGTCCGAGGTGTCGGTGTTGGTCATCGTCTGCACGGCGATCGGGGCATCGCCCCCCACCGGCACGTTGCCAACCATGATCTTGCGGGACTTGCGGCGCGCGATGTCGCGCCAGGGACGAACGGGATTGTGGGTCATGGAAAATGCGCCTCGTTTCGGGTTGGCCATGGGATAGCCTGCATGGCCCGCCACGGCAAGCCGCCCCGCCGCGCCGCCGCACCTACTGCTCGGCCTGGGCCAGGGCGACGAAATCGGCCAGCGCCTTGTCGGCGTTCAGATCGGCGACCTGATACTTGCCGGTCAGCGCCTCGGGCGAGAGGGGGATGTTCTTGACCACCGAGGCGCCGCTGCCGGCGGGGCCATAGGCGGTGCCGTTGACCGCGAAATAGACCGATCCGGCGTTGCCGGTGCGCAGCCGCGCCGGGTTTTCGAGCGGCGGCAGAACGTATTTCTCGCCGGCATCGAGGATCTTCTCGAAAAGCACCGAGCCGTCGGCGGCCCGCACCCGCACCCATGACGGGCGCACGGCAAAGATCGCCACCTCGGGCGCGTCGGGGCCAAAGACCCGCACCCCGCCCGGCGCCGCGGGCGCCGCCGCTTCCGGCGTCTGGTTCAGCGCCAGATCGACGGCCTCGTCGATGGCCCCGTCGCCCGCACCGCTCGCCGGGGTGATCAGGGCCGAGGGCGCCTCGGCCTCCGCGCCCAGCCCGGCCAGCACGCCGACCTCGGACGGATCGAGCGTCGAGATCGGGCCGTCGCGGGCGATCAGCACCGGCACGTCGAGAGCGGCAGGCCGGTAGATTCGCTCGAGCGCGTCGCCCACCGGGGCGGAAATGTCGGCCCCGTCGCCGCTGGCGGTTTCGTCCGCCAGAACGAGCGCCGAGGGCGCCGCCTCGGGCGCGCCGCCGAGGCCGGGGATCTCTTCCATCACCCCGACGGTCTGCTCCACCGGCGCAAAGCGCACCTTCTGGATTTCGGTCAGCACCTTCCAGCCGCCGAAGCCGAGCACGCCGATCAGCCCCAGAACCATCGCCAGCGAGCCCACCGCCGCCGGGTCGATCCGGTCGAAGATCGAGGTTTCGGGCGGCACGAAGGCCGCGCTCGTGGTGCCGAGCGGGCCGGCCTTTTCGGGCCGTTCCGCGGGCTTCGCGGCCGGGGCGACGCCGCCCAGCCCGTTGGGCGGCTCGAAGCCCGATTCGCGGCAGAAGGCGGCATAGGTCTCGTCCGGGTCCATGCCGAGATAGCGGGCATAGGAGCGCACGTAGCCGGGCACGAAGGAGGGGGTGCTGAACACCTTCAGATCGGCATTCTCGATCGCGGCGATGTAGGTAGCCTTGATCCGCAGTTCGCGCTCGACATCGAGCAGCGACTTGCCGAGCGTCGCCCGCTCGCCGCGCATCAGGTCGCCAAGGCGCACTTCATAGGAGTCGAAGCCGAGAAGGGGCTCTTCGGGGGCCTGATCCTTCGGCGTCTTCCAACGCCCGATCATGGGCCCACCTCCCCGTTCTTGCCCAGCATCGCGTTCGCCATCCTGCCCGATCCTGCCACAAGGCCGCCGCCTGCCGGCGAATCCCGCCGGCGCCTGCGTCTTTCATAACATGCCAGAAGGCGGCATGCACCCGCAGAAAGGCCTCAGGCCGACATCTCGGCGCGATTCAGCGCACAGGCCGACCACAGCTCGTCCATCGCCCGCACCAGCGCCTCGATCTCGTCCGGGCCATGCACCGGCGAGGGCGTGAAGCGCAACCGCTCGGTGCCGCGCGGGACGGTCGGGAAGTTGATCGGCTGAACGTAGATGCCGAACTGCTCGAGCAGCATGTCGGACAGGCGCTTGGTGTGCACCGGATCGCCGACGATCACCGGAACGATATGGCTGCCGTGGTCGATGATCGGCAGACCCAGCCCCTTCAGGCGCATCTTGAGAATCTTCGCCTGGGTCTGGTGCTGCTCGCGCAGTTCCTGCCCCTCGGCGCTCTTGAGAAAGCTCACCGAGGCGGCGGCGCCGGCGGCGATGGCCGGCGCCAGCGAGGTGGTGAAGATGAAGCCCGGCGCATAGGAGCGGATCGCATCGACCATTTTCGCGCTGGCGGCGATGTAGCCGCCCATCACGCCATAGGCCTTGGCGAGCGTGGCGTTGATGATGTCGATGCGGTGCATCAGCCCCTCGCGCTCGGCCACCCCGGCGCCGCGCGGGCCATACATGCCCACCGCGTGCACCTCGTCGATGTAGGTGAGGGCGCCGAATTCCTCGGCAAGGTCGCAGATCTCGGCGATCGGGCCGAAATCGCCGTCCATCGAATAGACGCTCTCGAAGGCGATGAGCTTCGGCGCCTGCGGGTCGTCGGCGGCGAGCAGCTCGCGCAGGTGTTCGACGTCGTTGTGACGGAAGATGCGCTTGGCCCCGCCGTTGCGGCGGATCCCCTCGATCATCGAGGCGTGGTTCAGTTCGTCTGAATAGATGATGAGGCCGGGAAACAGCTTCGGCAGGGTCGAAAGCGTGGCGTCGTTGGCGATATAGGCCGAGGTGAAGAGCAGCGCCGCTTCCTTCTGGTGCAGGTCGGCCAGCTCGGCCTCGAGGCGCTTGTGATAGACCGTCGTGCCCGAGATGTTGCGGGTGCCGCCCGAACCGGCGCCGGTGGCCTCGATCGCCTCGTGCATCGCCGCGAGCACCGCCGGGTGCTGGCCCATGCCGAGGTAGTCGTTGCCGCACCAGATGGTGACGGGCTGGCGGCTGCCATCGGGCTTCTGCCATGTCGCATGCGGGAAGTTGCCCCGCTCGCGCTCGATGTCGATGAAGACCCTGTAGCGCCCTTCCTCGTGCAGGCGGGCAAGGGCGTCGTCCAGTCTGGCTTCGTAGTTCACGCGCGTTCCTCCGAGACTCGATCCGGTCCGCCCCGGATAGGCGATGGTGGGCGGTCGGTAAATGACCTATCTCAAACTCGTGACCATATGCCGCATTGCCGCCGCGGCGCTCAGAGGGCCTCATGGGCGCCTTGCCGGCGCCCGTGCAGGGGTCAGTTTCCAGTCGGGACGATCAGCCCGATCACCGTGCACTCGGCGCCCTGCTGCTCACGGCAGGCCTTGAGCACCGCGGCGCGGGCGGCCTCGGCATCGGGCAGGTTGACGGCCGAGCTCAGCGTTTCGGGCCCCAGCGGCTTGCCGACGGGAACCGCGATCGCCCCCCATGCGCCATAGCCCGCCTGCTCGAACACCGGCATCTGCCCGGGAAAGCGGCTCTGCAACACCGCGACCACCTTCTGCGCCTCGGCATCGAGCCCCTCGGGCGCGACCGGCTCAAAGGCGATCGCCCCGGCCATGGCGGCGCCGGGCAGCAGCGCGGCAAGGAAAAATGCAAGTGGTTTCATCGGGCTCCTCCAGTCGTTGCGGGCACCATAGAGCCAAGGCGCCGCTGCTTCCAGCCCCGCTGGACAGTGCCCGCCGGCGTGATACCCTTTTTGCCGATCCAAAGGAGTTTGCCATGAGCCTCGACAAAGTTCTCGCCCGCCTCGACGCCGATCAGGATGCCGCCCTCGAGCGGCTGATGGCGCTCTTGCGCGTGCCCTCGATCTCGACCGACCCGGCCCATGCCGCCGATTGCGACGCCGCCGCCGACATGCTGGTGGCCGATCTTGCCAGCATCGGCTTCGCGGCCGAAAAGCGCCCCACGCCCGGCCATCCGATGGTTGTCGCCCATGGCGGCGAGGGCGCGCCGCACCTGCTCTTTTACGGCCATTACGACGTCCAGCCGGTCGATCCGCTGGAGCTGTGGGAGCG
>RFKM01000036.1 GCA_003694465.1 Alphaproteobacteria bacterium | reverse complement strand
GCGCTGGGCGATGCGCGCGGGCACCGCGGCACCGTGGCGGCGGCGATCGGCGACGGGCGCGTGGCCGCCGAGGCGCTGGCCGCCGAACTGGCGGGCCGGCCCGACCCCGCCGCCGACGCCCGCCCCGAGATGGGGTTCGACGGGCTCAACACCGTCTATTACCCCGGCGCGGCGCGCGCCCAGGTGCCGAAACTGCCGGTGGCCGAGCGCGGGTTCGACACCGAGATCGAGGGCGGGATCGGGCGCGCGGCGGCGCTGGCCGAGGCCGAGCGGTGCCTGTCGTGCGGCAATTGCCTGGCCTGCGACAATTGCTGGACCATGTGCCCCGACAATGCGGTGATCAAGACCGTGGAGCTCGCCTCGGACGGCTCGCACTACCTGTTCGATTACGACTATTGCAAGGGCTGCGGGATCTGCGTTCAGGAATGCCCCACCGGCTTCATCCAGGAGGCCGCCGAAACGGATTGAGGCGCACGGTGGCGGGGGCGCTGCCCCCGTCGCGCCGGGCGCGACTCCCCCGGGATATTTGAGGAAAGATGAAAGGGCCGGCGCAAAGCAAAACGGCCCGGCCAGTGTTGGCGCGGGCCGTTTGGCGGCGTTTCCGAATGGAGCGGGCGATGAGATTCGAACTCACGACCCTTACCTTGGCAAGGTAATGCTCTACCCCTGAGCTACGCCCGCGTCCTTTCGGTGAGGGGGAAATAGAAAATCGCGCCGGGGGCTGCAAGAGGAAAATGGGCCTGTCGCGCGAAAAAATTTTCGCGCGATCAAGGGCGGGCGACGGGCGGTCAAACTGCCGCAGTGAAATCGGCGCGCGGGCGACTAGATGGAGGCAAATCGTCACCGGTCGCCCGCCGCGGCGCTTGTCAGACAGGGATTCGAAAATGAAACACATCATGATTCTGGGCAGCGGATTTGGCGCCCTCACGGCCGTTCGCGCCATCCGCAAGGCCCGGCTCGATGCGAAGATCACCGTCGTTTCGCCGAACAAGCATCTCACCTATCTGCCCAGCCTGATCTGGATGCCGGCGCGCATTCGCTCGGCGGCCGACATCGACGTCGATTTGTCACGGTTCTTCGCCCGCGAGGGGGTGGACTGGCACCAGGGGCGCGTCGCCAGCGTGCGCGACGGCGGGCGCACGGTCGAAACCGAGGCGGGGGAGGTGCTCTCCAACGATTTCCTGATCATCGCCACCGGCGGGCGTTATCTCAAGAAGATGCCGGGGCTGGCGGAAAATGCCATCGTGCCCTGCGAGGGGGCGGCCATGGGCCAGCTGATCCATGACCGGATCGCGGCCATGGAGGGGGGCACCATCGCCATGGGCTTCGGCACCAACCCGAAGGAGCCGCAGGCGGTGCGCGGCGGACCGATGTTCGAGTTCCTCTTCGGGATCGACACGATGTTGCGCCGGCAGGGGCGGCGCGAGCGGTTCCGGCTGGTCTTTTTCAACGGCGCCGAGCGTCCGGGCCAGCGGCTGGGCGAGAAGGCGGTGGACGGGCTTCTGGCGGAGATGAAACGGCGCGACATCGACGTGCGGATCGGGGCGAAACCGGTTCGAATCGATCCCGGACAGGTGGTGACGGAGGCCGGCGCCTTCGAGGCGGATCTGGTGCTGTTCATGCCGGGGCTCACCGGGCCGCTCTGGCTGGACAACACCGATCTGCCGCGCTCGCCGGGCGGGTTCATCCGGGCCGACAGCAAGTGCCGGGTTGACGGCGAGGGCTGGGCGCAGACCTATGTGGTCGGTGACAGCGGCTCCTACCCGGGGCCCGACTGGCTGGCCAAACAGGCCCATCAGGCCGATCTGCAGGCCGAGGCGGCGGTGGCCAACATTGCCGACGAGATGGCCGGGCGGGCGCCGAGCCACGACTTCAAGGCCGAGCTGGTGTGCATCATCGATTCGGTGGACAAGGGGATTCTTGTCTTCCGTGACCACAAGCGCGCGATTTCGCTGCCGAAGATGCGCCTCGGGCATTGGGCGAAGCGGCTGTTCGAGTGGCACTATCTGCGCGCCTATCGGCGCTGAGGGGGCGCTGCCCCCCGCGGGATATTTCGGGAAAGATGAAAGGGATCAGCTGCGCCGTTTGACGACGCGGGCGAGCGCGGCGAGGTCGTTCGTCATCGCCCGGCGCATGGCGAGGGCCATGAGCGGGGCGAGCACCGCCTTGAAGCCCTCGGGGCGGCCGCGATTGGTCAGGGTCATGCGGGTGCGCCCCTCGCCGGCGTCTTCCCATTCGTAGACGGTTTCCATCGGGAAGGGGCCTTCGGCGGTGGACATGGCGAGACGCCGGCCGGGGACGTGTTCGCGGATTTCATAGGTATAGGCGAGGCGCTGGCCCATGAACCGGGCGACGAAGGCGGCCCGGGCGCCGGGCTCTGTCGAGGGCGGACCCTGCCATTCGACGCTTTCGATGTTGGCATACCATGCCGGGGCGTTGGCCGGGTCGGCGGCGAAGGCGGCGAGGCGGTCGCGCGGGCAGCGGATCACCCGCGAGACCGAAACATTCACCGGCCGTGCCATGTCAGGCCTCGAACTCGATCAGCAGATCCTTGGCGTCGATCTGGCTGCCGTGGCTCACATGCACCGCCTTGACCACCGCTTCGCGCTCGGCGGTGATGCCGGTTTCCATCTTCATCGCCTCGATGGTGAGCAGCAGATCGCCGGGCCGGACCTTCTGGCCGGGCTGCACGGCCACCGTCGCCACCACCCCCGGCATCGGCGCGCCGAGCTGGGCGGGGTTGTCCGGGTCGGCCTTCGGATGGCTGGGCTTGCTGGCAGTTGCCCGCCGGTCGGCGATGCGGATGGTGCGCGGCTCGCCATTGAGTTCGAAGAACACCTTGGCCTCGCCCTCGTCGTTGGTGTCGGCGACCGCGAGGCAGCGGATTTCAAGCGTTTTGCCCGGGTCGATCTCGGCCGAGATCTCTTCGCCCGGCTCCATGCCGTAGAAGAAGGTGCGGGTGGGCAGGGTGCGCACCGGGCCGTATTTCTCGTGCCGGGCGGTGTAGTCGGAAAAGACCTTGGGATACATGAGGTAGCCGTTCAGGTCTTCGTCGTCGAGCGTCACGCCGAGCTTGTCCTCGGCCTCGCGGCGGGTGGCCTCGAGATCGACCGGGGCGAGGCGCGCGCCGGGGCGGGTGGTATCGGGTTTTTCGCCTTTCAGCACCTTGCGCACCAGCGCCTCGGGGAAGCCGCCGGGGGGCTGGCCGAGATTGCCGCGCAGCATGTCGACGACCGAGTCGGGGAAGCTCACCTCGACATTCGGGTCTTCGACCTGTTCGCGGGTGAGGTTCTGGCTGACCATCATCAGCGCCATGTCGCCCACCACCTTCGAGGAGGGGGTGACCTTGACGATGTCGCCGAACATCCGGTTCACGTCGGCATAGGCCTGCGCGACCTCGTGCCAGCGCTCTTCGAGGCCGAGGGCGCGGGCCTGGGCCTTGAGGTTGGTGAACTGCCCGCCGGGCATCTCGTGCAGGTAGACCTCGGAGGCCGGCGCCTCGAGCCCGGCCTCGAAGGCGGCATACTGGCCGCGCACCGCTTCCCAGTAGTTGGAAATCTCGCGGATCGTCGCCGGGTCGAGGCCGGTGTCGCGGTCGGTATGGCGCAGCGCCTCGACGATCGAGCCGAGGCAGGGCTGGGAGGTGCCGCCGGAGAAGGCGTCCATCGCCGCGTCGACGGCATCGACCCCGGCATCGACGGCGGCCAGAACGCTGGCGGCCGAGACGCCGGAGGTATCGTGGGTGTGGAAGTGGATCGGCAGATCGACCGCATCCTTCAACGCCGAGATCAGCACCCCGGCGGCCTTGGGCTTGAGCAGGCCGGCCATGTCCTTGACGCCGAGCACATGGGCGCCGGCGGCCTCGAGTTCCTTGGCCATGCCGACGTAATACTTGAGGTCATACCTGGCGCGGTCGGGGTCGAGAATGTCGCCGGTGTAGCAGATTGCCGCCTCGATCACCTTGCCGGCCTCGCCCACCGCGTCCATCGCCACGCGCATGTTCTCGACCCAGTTGAGGCTGTCGAAGACGCGGAACAGGTCCATGCCCGATTTCGCCGCCTGGGCGACGAAGCTCTGCACGACGTTGTCGGGGTAGTTGGTGTAGCCGACGCCGTTGGAGGCGCGCAGCAGCATCTGCGTCATGATGTTGGGCATGCGCGCGCGGATGTCGCGCAGGCGCTGCCACGGGCATTCCTGCAGGAAGCGATAGGCGACGTCGAAGGTCGCCCCGCCCCACATTTCGGCCGAAAAGAGCCCCGGCAGGTTGGCCGCATAGGCCGGCGCGATGCGCAGCATGTCGATCGAGCGCATGCGGGTGGCGAGCAGCGACTGGTGGGCGTCGCGCATGGTGGTGTCGGTGACCAGAACCCGGCTCTGGGCCTTCATCCACTTCGCCAGCCCCTCGGGCCCCTCGGCCTCGAGAATCTGGCGCGTGCCCGGCGGCGGCGTCTCGGCGCGCAGCTCGGGGCAGCGCGGCGGGCGCAGCTCGTCCGAAGGGCGCGGGCGACCCTCGGTCTCGGGGTGGCCGTTCACGGTGATGTCGGC
>RFKM01000272.1 GCA_003694465.1 Alphaproteobacteria bacterium | reverse complement strand
GTTCGGCGAAAGGGGCTATGCCCAGACCTCGGTTGCCGCCATCGCCCGGCGCGCGGGCCTCTCGAAGGGCGCGGCCTATCTCTATTTCGACTCCAAACAGGCAATACTCGAAGGCCTCGTCAAACGCGCGCTGTCGCCGGTCGCCGCGCAGGCGATCGACGGCGCCCGCAACGCCGCGCCCGGCATCGAGTCCGCCCTGAAAAGCCTGCTCGGCTCCGTCACCGGGGCGATGGCACAGAAGCAGGTCATCGCCGTTCTCAAGATCGTCCTGTCCGAGGCGAGCGTCGCCCCGGAGATCGCCGCGATGTATCGGCATGCGGTCTTCGACGTCGTCGTGCCCGCCGCAAGCGCCCTGATCGAGGCCGCCATTGCCCGCGGCGAGATCCGCCCCGTCGATCCTGAGCTGACCGTGCGCAGCATCATCGGACCGATCTTCGCCCATGTCGTGCTCGCCGAGATCTTCGGCGTGCGCCCGGCCCGCGGCCTCGCCCTCGAGGCGCTCGCCGACAACCATCTCGACATCCTGCTCAACGGCCTTCTGGCCCCAACGGAGCCCCGCCATGCTTGACCAGATCACCAGCTGGATCGCCGCCCTGCTCACGGCCGTCATCCCCGGATACGGGGTCGATCCGACGCCGGTCTACAACGGCTATGTCGAGGGCGAATTCGTCCATGTCGCCCCCTCGGTCACCGGGCGGCTCAACACCATGGCGGTTTCGGAGGGCGATATCGTCGTCGCCGGCCAGTTCCTCTTCGACATGGATTCGACCAAGCAGCGCGCCGCGCTCCGGGCGGCCAATTTCCGCGTTGCCCAGGCCGAGGCCAACCTGCGCAACCTCGAAACCGGCTCGCGCGAGGCCGAGATCGAGGTGATCCGCGCCTCCCTCGCCGAGGCCCGCGCCGCCCGCGACCTCGCCCGCACCACACTTGAGCGCACCGAGAACCTGTTTCGCAACAACATCGTCACCGAGGCGAAGGTCGAAGCCGACCGGACCGCCCTCCAGCAGGCCGAGGCGCATGTCTCGCAGCTCGAGGCCCAGCTCAAGGTCGCCGAACTGCCGGCCCGCGACGAACAGCTGATCGCCGCGCAGGCCACGCTCAAGGCCGCGCAGGCCGAGGCCGATCTCGCTGCCGCCCAGCTTGACGACATGCACGTCACCGCCCCCACCCAAGGGCTTGTCGAAAAGGTCTATTTCGAGGCCGGCGAAGTCGCCGCCGCCGGCACGCCGGTGGTCTCGATCCTGCCGCCGGACGCGCTGCACGTGCTGTTCTACCTGCCCGAGCAAGAGCGCCCCGACTTCTCAATCGGCGAGGTGCTCGACCTGTCCTGCGACGGATGCCCCCCCGGCCTCACCGCCACCATCACCCGGATGGCGAGCGAGCCGCAATTCACCCCGCCGATCATCTATTCGCGCGAGCAGCGCACGCGCCTCGTCTACCGCGCCGAGGCCAGCCTGCCGCGCGACAGCGGCCTGTTGCCGGGCCAGCCGGTCACGCTGGAGCGCCGGAAATGACCGGCGACGTGGCCATTTCCGTCCGGGGTCTGACCAAGAAATACGGCGGCAAGCCGGTGGTCGACAAATTCGACATGGATGTGCCGAAGGGCGCGATCTACGGCTTTCTCGGCCCGAACGGGTCGGGCAAGACGACGACGATCCGGATGATGTGCGGCCTGCTCACCCCCGACGGGGGCGAGGGCCACACCCTCGGCTACGACATCCGCACCGAGGCGCGCAAGATCAAGGAACGGGTCGGCTACATGACCCAGAAATTCTCGCTCTACGGCGATCTGACGATCCGCGAGAACCTCGATTTCATGGCCCGGATGTATCGGATCCCGAACCGGCGCAAGGCCGTCGACGAGACCATCCGCCACCTCGGGCTCGAAGGGCGCGACCGGCAGCTGGCCGGCAACCTCTCGGGCGGCTGGAAACAGCGCCTCGCGCTCGCGGCCTGCATGCAGCACCGGCCCGAGCTTCTGCTGCTCGACGAGCCCACCGCCGGGGTTGACCCGAAGGCCCGGCGCGACTTCTGGGACGAGATCCGCCGCCTGTCGAAACAGGGGGTCACGGTGCTGGTCTCGACCCATTACATGGACGAGGCGGTGCAGTGCGACTACATCGCCTACATCGCCTATGGCCGCAAGCTGATCGAGGGGCGCGCGCGCGAGATCCCGGCCAAGGTCGGCCTCACCACTTGGCGGGTTTCGGGCGAGGAACTCACCCGGCTCGAAGACGAGCTGCTCGCCGATCCGCGCGTCGAGCAGGTGGCCCGTTTCGGCGCGCAGCTGCACGTCTCGGGAACCGACGAGGCCGCTCTTGCCGCCGCCGTCGAGGAGCACCGGCGCAAGCACCCGGACTACGTCTGGGAGCGCAAGGACGCCGAGCTGGAAGAGGCCTTCATCTACCTGATGGCCACCGCCGCCGACAATTTCGGCCTCGACGGACAGACCGGGAGGAAAAGCGCATGAGCCTCTTTTCGCTCGGCCGGTTCTGGGCGGTTCTGGCCAAGGAATTCGTTCAGATGCGCCGCGACCGGCTGACCTTCGCGATGATGATCGGCATTCCGATCATGCAGCTGGTGCTGTTCGGCTATGCCATCAACACCGACCCGCACCACCTGCCCACGCTTCTGGAACTGAATGACGAAAGCCCCGTCGCGCGGGCGGTTCTCTCGGGCATGGAAAGCTCGGAATATTTCGATTTCCGCGGTCTCGTCTATGGCCCCGAGGCCGGCGACAAGGCGCTGCGCGACGGCACGGCCAATTTCGTCGTGGTGATCCCGGCCGATTTCGAACGCGACATCGTGCGCGGCCTCAGCCCGGAGATCCTGGTTTCGGCCGATGCCTCCGACCCGATCGCCGTCGGCACCGCCATCGGCGCCCTGTCGGGCATCGTCGAGACCGCCATTCACCAGACGCTGACGGGCCCCTTGGCCCGCGTTGCCGGCAGCCCGGCGCCCTTCTCGGTGACGGCGCACCGGCAGTTCAACCCCGAGCAGGTCAGCGCCATCAACACCGTTCCCGGCCTTCTGGCGGTGATCCTCGCGATGACCATGGTGCTCATCACCGCCGTCGCCATCGTGCGCGAGACCGAGCGCGGGACGATGGAAACGCTGATCGCCACCCCGGTGCGCCCGCTCGAGGTGATGCTCGGAAAGATCCTGCCCTATGTGCTCGTCGGCTATATCCAGACCGGCGTTTTCCTCGTCGCCGGCAAGATCCTGTTCAACGTGCCGTTCCTCGGCTCGGGCTGGGCCTTCTTCCTTGGCTTCAACCTCTACATCGTCGTCAACCTTGCCCTTGGCTTCCTGATATCGACCCTCGTGCACACCCAGATGCAGGCGATGCAGGCCAGCTTCATGACCATCCTGCCCACGATCCTGCTTTCGGGCTTCATGTTTCCCTTTGCCGGCATGCCCGGCTGGGCCCAGACCATCGGCAATGCCATTCCGGCCACGCATTTCTTGCGGATCGTGCGCAAGGTGATGCTGAAAAGCGCCGACCTGTCCGACATCACCGGCGACCTGCGCGCCATTGCCATCATCGGGCTGGCGATCACCGTTCTGGCCCTGCTGCGCTACCGGCAGACGCTGGATTGAGGGTCAGATCAGGCTCAGATCGAGCACGCCCCCGTCCTTGAGGGTTTTCAGGACGATTTCGGAGCGGACCTGCATCACCTGCGGGTGCGGCAGCAGCCGGGTGTGAACGAATTCGGCGAACCCCGCGAGATCGCGGGTGCGCACATCGAGAATGTAATCCGCGTCTCCCGAAACCGAAAATGCCGAGGCAACTTCACCAGCGGTATCGAGGAACCGCGCGAAGTCGCGGTCGGTGGTCTGGCCGTGATCCTTGAGGTTGACCCGGACGATCGCCCGCAGCCCGAAGCCGAGGCGCGCCGCGTCAAGGCGCGCCGCGTAGCCCCGGATGAGCCCGGCCGCCTCCAGCGCCGCCCGGCGCCGGGAGCATTGCGACGGCGAAAGGTTCACCACCTCGGCGAGGGCCGCATTGGTCATCGCCCCGTCTTTCTGCAATGCGTCAAGGATTGCACGATCAAATCTGTCAATGCGTGTTTCTTGCATGTTCAGCTCCGCTCTTGCCGTCTTCACGCAAACCTGCGCCATTTTGCCGCAACAATGCAACCCCCGTGCATCCGCCTCCCGTCAGACTGATCCCAGTCCAGTGAACAGGAGAAAGAGACATGGGCCCGTTTCCGCACAACGCCCCCAAAGCCGAGATTTCCGAGGACAACCCCGCCGGCACCGACGGCTTCGAGTTTGTCGAATTCGCCCATCCCGAGCCGGAAAAGCTCGACACGACGTTTCGGCAGATGGGGTTCGTTCCGGTCGCAAGGCACAGAACGAAAAACGTCACGCTCTACCGTCAGGGCGATATCAATTTCCTGCTCAATGCCGAGCCGGAGAGCCATGCTGCCGCGTTCATCGCCGCGCACGGCCCCTGTGCCCCGGCGATGGCCTGGCGCGTGGTTGACGCGCAAGTGGCCCTGAAACGCGCGCTCGATTGCGGCGCGACCGAATACACCGGCCCGGGCAAGGCGCTCGATGTGCCCGCCGTGATCGGCATCGGCGGCTCGCTGCTCTACTTCGTCGATACCTATGGCGAGGCGGGAAGCGCCTATGATGCCGAGTTCGAATGGCTCGGCGAAGCCGACCCCACCCCGGAAGGCTTCGGGTTCCATTATCTCGACCATCTCACCCACAACGTGATCCGGGGCAACATGGACACCTGGTATCGGTTCTACGCCGAAACCTTCAGGTTCAAGGAAATCCGGTTTTTCAACATTCACGGCAAGATGACCGGCCTCGTCAGCCGGGCGCTCACCTCGCCCGATGGAAAGATCCGCATTCCGATCAACGAATCCACCGACGACAAGAGCCAGATCGAGGAATACCTGCGCCGCTACAAGGGCGAGGGGATCCAGCACATCGCCATCGGCACGGATGACATTTACAAGGGCACCGACCTCATTGCCGAAGCGGGGATGCGCTTCATGCCGGCGCCGCCCGACACATATTACGAAATGAGCCACGAGCGGGTGAAAGGCCACGAAGAACCCATCGAGGCGATGAAGAAACACGGCATCCTGATCGACGGCGAAGGCGTCGTTGGCGGCGGGATGACGCGCATCCTTCTGCAGATCTTCTCGAAAACGGTGATCGGGCCGATCTTCTTCGAGTTCATCCAGCGCAAGGGCGACGACGGGTTCGGCGAGGGCAACTTCCGCGCCCTGTTCGAATCCATCGAGGAGGACCAGATCCGTCGCGGCGTGCTCGCCACCGACGCGGCCGAATAACACCGGGCTGTTCAAGGAACGGGGGGCGGGATGGCCCGCCCCCACCGTTCGGTCGGCCTTTACCGAAAACCGAACCTCGCGTTTTCCGATGCCGGCGCTAGCGCAGGTGACAGGCCACGAGGTGACCTTCGCCCCGCTCGCGCAGGGCGGGCTTTTGCTCGGCGCAGCGCGGTTCGGCGATCGGGCAGCGGGTTCGGAACACGCAGCCCGAGGGCGGATCGAGCGGCGAGGGCAGATCCTGATCGAGCAGCATCACCTCCTTGGCCTTTTCGAGCTTCGGGTCGGGGATCGGCACCGCCGAAATCAGCGCCTCGGTATAGGGGTGCCGCGGATCGGCATAGAGCGCCTTGGCCGGAGCGATTTCCATGACGTTGCCGAGGT
>RFKM01000271.1 GCA_003694465.1 Alphaproteobacteria bacterium | reverse complement strand
GTCCTGTCTTCTTCCGCAATCCCGTATTTCGAGAACAGCCGCGTCTGCGCCATGAAGAAGGCGAAGATCGAAAGCGGCAGGCCGAAGGTCTTGAAGCTCACCCAGGTGTCGGTCGACATCGTGCGCCAGATCGCCTCGTTGGCGACGGCAAGGGCGAGAAAGAACAGCATCAGCCGGAAGGTGAGCTTCATCCAGCCCTCGCGTTCGAGCGGCACGGTCTGGTCCATCACCGCCTCGAGGTAGCTCTCGCCGCGCAGCAGACCGAAGCCCAGAAGCCCCGCGAAGAGCAGGTAGATCATCGTCGGCTTCATCTTGAAGAAGCGCTCGTCGTTGAACCAGACCGAGAGCCCGCCGAACACCACCACCAGAACGAGGGTGACGATCTGCATCTTCGAGACATGCCCGGTCAGGCGCCATTGCAGGAAGGTGGCCAGCGCCAGCAGCGGGATGAACAGGGCGGTGACGACGACGAAGCCCGAATACTCGGTGCCGCCGAAGCTGAAACTGTGCCCGCGCAGGGCGATGTAGCCGGCGAAGAAGGCGAGGATCGGCCCGTAGTCGAGCGCCATCTTCAGCCACGGGCCGGGGGTCTTGCGGTCGGTCATGTCATCCTCGTTCAGCCTGCCGCCTCCACTACCACGGCGCCCAGCGCAATCAAACCCATCAGCGCCACGCGCCGCGGGCCGGTGCGCTCGCCCAGCACGAGCCAGCCGATCAGGGCGGCGAAGACCGTCGAGGTTTCGCGCAGCACCGCCGCCTCGCCCACCCGGTCGAGCCGCGTGGCCAGCATGATCGCCCCGAACGAGAAGAAGGCGACGAAGGCGCCGATCACCCCGCGCAGGGCCAGCGGTCCGAGGCTCGGGCGCCGCTCGGGCGCCATCGCCCGCCAGCGCCGGGCGGCGATCAGCGGCATCGCCAGCCCGTCGATCATGAAGAACCAGGCCAGAAAGGTGAACGGGTCGGGCGTGGCGCGTATCCCCCAGGCATCGACGGTGGTGTAGAGCGCCACGAAGGCGCCGGTGAGCACCGCCATGGCAAGGGCCGGGCGCAGCTTGTCGCGTCCGATCTGCCAGTGGCGCAGGTTGTAAAGCGCCAGCCCGTAGATGCCCGAAACCAGAAGGCCGACGCCGACCCATTGCAGCACGTTGTAACGCTCGCCGAACAGGATCCCCGCCCCGATCACAGCGAAGAGCGGTCCGGTGCCGCGCACCACCGGGTAGACGACGGTATAGGAGCCCAGCGTGTAGGTGTAGCCCTGCGCCAGCTTGTAGCCGAGGTGGATCAGCCAGACGAGGGCGAAGAACGGGATCAGCGCGGCGTCGGGCCAGGGCACGACGAAGAGCGCCACCGGCGCGGCCATGAGCCCATAGGCAAGGTCGATCGCCCCGCGCGACATCCACGGGTCGTGCCGGCCCTTTTGCAGGGCGCCGAACAGGGCGTGCAGGAAGGCGGCGGCAAGGGCGAGGGCGAGGGCGAGGAGATGTCCGGTTTCGGTGCCTTCGACCGAAACGATCCATGCGCTCAAGGCACGCGCCCCTTCGGCGGATTCGGCATCACGCGCCCCGGCGCCGCCGTGCCGGTGACAAGCTCCGGCATGGCCGGGAGAAGGGGCATCGCCGGCAGATCGAGCACGGTCACCCCGGGGGCGGGCGGTACGACGATGCGCCCGATGGGCATGGGCCGCGATGCCCGGTTTTCGGCGCGGTTGGCGCGCCGGCGGGCGATGAACCGGGCGATGGGCAGGGGCTGGCCGAAGGCATCTTCGATTTCGTCGGTGTCGAGCAATTCATGGCTGGCATCGGCCAGCAGGCGCCATGTGATCCGCCGGGCCATCTCGTCGGTCCGGAAGGGGGCGGCAAGGCCCATCTCCACCACCCGCACGGTGCTGCCCGCGCGCACCAGCGCCCCGGTGCCGACCAGTTCCCAGTCGGCAAAGAGCACGGCGCGGGCCAGAACGTCGGCCAGCGCCGAATAGCCGGGCTGCCCCGCCTCCGGGTAGGGCTCGGCAATGGCGAGGTGCCGCGCCTCGGCCACGAACGACATCGCCGTGCGCGTGCCCCGCAAGGTCAGCCGCATCGTCGTGTCGTCGTTCTGGCTCAGCATCGGCCCGGCCCCGTTCAGATTTCGCCATGAGGTTAGGGGACAAATGTGGCAAACTCATGCCCTTTTGCAAGAATTCTTGTCTCCGGCGCCCTTTTGCCCCCGGTCGTCATGCCCCGGTCAGCGCCCGGGCGAAGTCTTCCGGGTCGAACGGGGCGAGGTCGTCGATCTGCTCGCCCACCCCGATGGCATGGATCGGCAGGCCGAACCGGTCGGCCAGCGCCACCAGCACGCCGCCCTTGGCGGTGCCGTCGAGCTTGGTCATCACGAGGCCCGTCACATCGGCCATCTTGAGGAAGGTCTCGACCTGGCTGAGGGCGTTCTGCCCGGTGGTGGCGTCGAGCACCAGAAGGGTGTTGTGCGGGGCGGTTTCGTCCTTCTTGCGGATCACCCGGACGATCTTGGCCAGTTCCTCCATCAGGTCGGCGCGGTTCTGAAGCCGCCCGGCGGTGTCGATCAGCAGAAGGTCGGCCCCCTCGGCCTCGGCCCGGCTCATGGCGTCATAGGCCAGCGCCGCCGGGTCGGACCCTTCGGGGGCGGTCAGCACCGGCACCCCGGCCCGCTCGCCCCAGACCTGAAGCTGCTCGACGGCGGCGGCGCGGAAGGTGTCGCCGGCGGCAATCATCACCGACTTGCCCGCGGCGCGGAACTGGGCGGCCAGCTTG
>RFKM01000270.1 GCA_003694465.1 Alphaproteobacteria bacterium | reverse complement strand
GGTGGTAGGTCCGGCCCGTCGGCATGTGGTTGATCAGCTCGACGGCGCCGATCTCGACCATCCGATCGCCGGATTTCGGGTAGAAACCGGTGGTTTCTGTGTCGAGCACGATCTCACGAATGGCCATGTTTCCTCCGGATGTCTTCGAGCACAGATTGGACCTGCGCGCGCGCGCCATCAAGGGTGAGCGTTTCGATGACGTAATCGGCGCGGCGGCGTTTTTCGGCGTCGGGCAACTGCTTGGCGAGAATTTCCCGAAACATCGCCTCCGACATGGTTCCGCGCGCCAGAACCCGCTCTTTCTGAATGTTTTCCGGGGCGCTGACGACGACGATGGCATCGACGGTCTTGTCGGCGCCGGTTTCGAACAGGAGCGGGACATCCACCAGAACGATGTCAGCACGGGCGTTGCGAATGAACTCTTCCCGGTCTTGCGCCACGAGCGGGTGAACGATGGTTTCGATACGGGCGAGCAGCTCCGGCTCGCGCGCGAGGCAGGATTTCAGCCTTTTGCGGTCAATACTGCCGTTCACAACCGCGGACGGGCAAAGCTTGCCGATGGCGGCCACGGCCTTGCCCCCCGAGGCGTAGAGCCGATGGACGCAGTCATCGGCATTCCAGACGGGAATGCCTTGCTGTTCGAACATGTGGGCAGTGGTGGTCTTTCCCATGCCGATGGAGCCGGTCAGCCCGATGACGAAGGGCCGTTTCATGGGGCTAGGGCCTTTGCGAGAGCCGGGCGTGCTGTTTCGGACGAGGGGGCTCGGGTTTCGAACCAACGCTCGAAAAGGGGCGCGGCTGCAAGGGCCAGGACATCAAGCCCGTCGGCCGTTTTGCACCCCGGTGCCATTGCCACCTGCAATAAACGGGTGGGTGTTGGGGAAAGGGCAAGGTCACATACCAGAGCGGAGGGTGAGAGACCATCGAGTGGAACGCGGAATTCCGGCGCGCCGGGCATGCCAAGGGGCGTTGCGTTGATGACCGTTCCGGCACCTTCGACAACATTGCCGCCTTCCACCCAGTCATGAACCACGATGTGCCCTCCGAAATGACGTTCGAGGTCTTCTGCCGCAACGCGCGTGCGGTTGACGACATGTATCTCGTCCGCACCGAGGTGCAACAGCGCCGTGATCGTCTCGAAGGCCGTCTGGCCGGCGCCGAATACGACCACGGGACCGAGCGCGGGGGATGGATCGCCGGTGGCAGAGCGAATGGCGTTTGTCAGGGCAAGGGTCACGGAATTGTCGGCCATGATCTTGCCCGCAGCCGTGAAGGTCAGGGCATTGGCCGCTTGCAGGATCGAGGCATCGTCGGTTGCGCGGTCGGCGATTTCAAGCGCTCGGCGTTGGAAAGGCCGGCCAATGGCAAGGCCGACGAAACCGGCATTTGCCAATGCGGGAACGACCGCTTGCAGGCGCTCTGGTGCGATCGTGAGCGGCACTGCACGTCCCCTTGCTCCTGTGATGTCGAGCCAATGGTCGAAGATCGCCAGCAAGGCCGGCGCTAAGGGGTGTCCTGCAAGGATTCCCACGAGCGGAAAGGGTTGCGTGGTCATATCGGAAGCTCGCCTCGCGTGACGAGGAACGAGAGAAACTCGGTTAACGGCAGGCCGAGGATATGGAAGAAATCGCCTTCGATCTTCGAGAACAGGCGGACCCCTTCTTCTTCGATCTTGTAGCCACCGACGCTTTCGCCGATGCCGGGCCAGTTTCGCGCGACGTAATCTTTGATGAAGCCGGGCGATAATTCATGCATCGTGAGGCGAACCACACCGACATGGCGCCAGACGGGCTGCGCGCCATCATAGACGACGGCGGCGGACAGGAGCCGGTGCGTTTTTCCCGACAGATCGGACAGCTGCGCCCGAGCCTCGTCGGGCGTGGAGGGCTTTGCAAGGATTCGGCCGTCCAATTCGGCGATCTGATCGCATCCGAGAACCAGGGCTTCGGGCGCGTTTGCAGCGACACGCCGGGCCTTCATCTCGGCCAGCGTATCGACCACGTCTCGCGGTTTGGCCGCTTCGGCCTCCAATGCAGCTCTGAGGGCAGGTTCATCGACCCGGGCAGGGCGCGACTCGAACGTGAGACCGGCGTTGCGCAGCAGTTGGGCGCGGATGGGAGAGGTGGAAGCGAGGATCAGCTTGCGCGCCATCTGGAAAAACCTGTGGATATGCTCGTTGTGTTCCGGGGCAGGACTTTCGGGCTGGTGAGAGTTCTTGCCGACCCCGGGCGCTTTGGCGAAGTCATGATACACCCGGAAGCGCAAAGTCCACATGTGGAAAGTTTCCAAGACCCAGGGAACCGGGATCTGGACAAACCGGGAAGCTAGCTTTTCTCCGGCGTTGAAACTCCTTTAACATATGGAATATGCGATAAAATCCTTGATCTGGCATGAAGATCCGGAAACTCAACCTTGGGGATAAATCTGGGGAAAAATCAGAAATCCCCATACCCACAGGTCTAACAACACCATCATCTCTTTCTCTTAAAAAATATTTCTTTAAGAAGGGTGGGGAGAAAGGAAACCGAAATGGATCTGCTCCTTACCGACCTCTATCCTTGGATCAAGGCCTTGCATGTGATGTCGGTGATCGCATGGATGGCAGGGCTTTTCTATCTGCCTCGTCTCTATGTCTACCACGTCGAAGGATATGAGCGGCGCGGTGTCGTGCCGGGAAGCGAGATGGACCTGCTTTTCCAGCGGCAGGAGAGGCTCTTGCTGAAGGCCATCATGACTCCGGCGATGATTTCGACCTGGCTTTTCGGTCTGCTTCTCGTGTTCACTCAGAACGTGGTGGATTGGACGGCGGTTTGGCCTTGGACGAAAGGCGCCGGCGTGATTGCCATGACGTGGTTTCATTTCTGGCTGGCGGGGCAACGGTTGAAGCTTGCCGATGGAACCAACCGGCTCACCGGTCGCAATTACCGAATGATGAACGAACTGCCGACGGTTTTGATGATCGTGATCGTCCTGTCGGTGATCGTGAAATTCTGAGTGGATTGACTCGCGGGCGATGGCCCGTTATGCGGTCGGGCGCAGGCCGTCCGGCCCGTGCAACTTCCCCTTCTGACGAGAAATCGATGCAACCGCGTCGATTCAAGGTGTTTCCATGACAACCCAGCGACTGAATCTTTCCGATCTCAAGGCAAAGAGCCCGAAGGACCTTCTGGCCATGGCCGAGGAGCTCGAGATCGAGAACGCCTCGACGATGCGCAAGGGCGAGATGATGTTCTCGATCCTGAAGGAGCGCGCCGAAGACGGGTGGGAGATCGGGGGCGACGGAGTCCTGGAAGTTCTGCAGGATGGGTTCGGGTTCCTGCGCTCGCCCGAGGCGAACTATCTTCCCGGTCCGGATGACATTTACATGTCGCCGGAGATGATCCGGAAGTTTTCGCTGCGCACGGGTGACACTGTTGAAGGCGTGATGACCGCACCGGGTGAGAACGAGAATTATTTCGCGATCACGAAGGTCGAGAAGATCAACTTCACCGACCCGGAGACCGCGAAGCACAAGGTGGCCTTCGACAACCTGACGCCGCTGCATCCGGACGAGCGGCTGAAGATGGAGATTGACGACCCGACGTTGAAAGACCGGTCGGCGCGGATCATCGACCTCGTTGCGCCAATCGGGAAGGGGCAACGATCGCTGATCGTGGCGCCGCCTCGGACGGGCAAGACGGTTTTGCTCCAGAACATCGCGCACTCGATCTCGGTGAACCATCCGGAGTGTTATCTCATCGTGTTGCTGATCGACGAGCGGCCCGAAGAGGTGACCGACATGAAACGGTCGGTGAAGGGCGAGGTGGTGTCTTCGACGTTCGATGAGCCGGCGACCCGGCACGTTGCCGTGGCGGAGATGGTGATCGAAAAGGCCAAGCGGCTTGTTGAGCACAAGCGCGACGTCGTGATCCTGCTCGATTCCATCACGCGGCTGGGGCGGGCATACAACACCGTCGTTCCGTCTTCGGGCAAGGTCCTGACCGGCGGCGTCGATGCCAATGCGTTGCAGCGGCCGAAACGGTTTTTCGGTGCGGCGCGGAATATTGAAGAGGGAGGTTCTCTGACAATCATCGCCACGGCGCTGATCGATACGGGGAGCCGGATGGACGAAGTGATCTTCGAAGAGTTCAAGGGGACAGGCAACTCGGAGATCGTGCTTGACCGGAAGGTTTCCGACAAGCGGATATTCCCGGCGATCGATATCCTGAAATCGGGGACGAGGAAGGAAGAGCTGCTCGTGCCGCCGAAGGATCTTCAGAAGATGTATGTGCTTCGCCGCATTCTGAACCCGATGGGCACGACGGATGCGATCGAGTTCCTGATCTCGAAATTGAAGCAGACGAAATCGAACGCGGAATTCTTCGATTCGATGAATGCGTGACCCCGAAGCCGGGGAGAAAACAATGGATACGGATACGATTTTTGCCCTGGCTTCGGCGCGAGGCAAGGCGGGGGTCGCCGTTATCCGGGTATCCGGTCCTCGGGCTTTTGAGAGTTGCAGGGAAATTTGCCGGTCGGTGCCGGAGCACCGCGGTTTGAGAGTGCTGCACGCGGCTGATGGCGGGCCGATCGACAAGGCGCTCGTCCTGACCTTCACGAAGGGGAGGAGCTTTACCGGGGAAGAAACGGTCGAATACCACGTTCATGGGGCAGTCGCGGTAATTGATGCGTTGTTGCGGCGTCTGGGAGGCCAGAAAGGCCTGCGGATGGCTGAACCCGGGGAGTTCACGCGGCGCGCTCTGGAAAATGGGCGGCTCGGTTTGGACGAGGTTGAGGGCTTGGCAGATCTCATCGAAGCCGAGACCGAGGCGCAGCGCAGACAGGCGCTTCGCGTATTCTCGGGGGCGCTTGGCGAACTTGCCGAGAGCTGGCGCCGTGCCCTGATTCGTGCCGAAGCTCTGGTTGAGGCGACAATCGATTTCGCCGATGAAGAGGTCCCGACCGATGTGAGCGGAGAGGTTCTGGAGCTTCTGGACGAGGTTGAAGCGGGCCTGTCGCGTGAAATTGAAGGGGTGTCGATCGCCGAGCGGATCCGTGACGGGTTCGAGGTCGCCATAGTTGGGCCGCCGAACGCGGGGAAGTCGACATTGTTGAATGCTTTGGCGGGGCGTGAAGCGGCGATCACGTCGGAAATTGCGGGGACGACCCGGGACGTCATCGAGGTTCGGATGGATGTTGGCGGGCTTCCGGTGACGTTTCTCGATACGGCGGGGTTGAGGGAATCGGGTGACTCCGTAGAGCGGATCGGGATAGAAAGAGCGATAGACCGTGCGAACGCGGCTGATCTGAGGGTTTTTTTGCTGGGGGATGGCCCTACTGTCGAGGCGGTGCCG
>RFKM01000269.1 GCA_003694465.1 Alphaproteobacteria bacterium | reverse complement strand
GCCGAGGCGGGGCTGGGCTCAGGCGGCGCGTCGGGGCGCTGAGCGGGAGGCCGCGTGTCGCCCGTCGCCGGGACGGAAACAATTTTCTAAAAATTGCCCAGATTCGGCTGAATTGGCGCCTTGCTCCGCGGTTTTCCTGTGCCGGACGAAAGCAAGGAGACAGCCATGTCGAGCAGGGACGAGAAACAGAAGATCGTTGACTTCGTCACCGAACAATGCGCCCGCGCCGGCGCGCCGCGCCGCTGGAGGCGCCGCCTCGCGGCCTTCGGCTTCACCATCGAGAAGACGGAGAACGGGCCGATGATCGCGCTTCTGCCGAAACGCAAGATCGTCTGCCCCTTCCCAACGGAACGTTTCGCCTGACCGCCATTCAGGCCGGGCGCACGACGCGCCCGGCCGCGCTCCCCTCAGCCTTCGCCGGGTTCGTTCAGCTCGCAGCGGCCGTCCCAGTTGTCGATGATGTCCACCGCCTCGGCGGCGGTTTCGACGAATTCGAAAAGCTCCAGATCTTCGCGGTTGATGGTGCCGGCCTCGGCCAGCGCCTCCCAGTTGACGATCCTTTCCCAGAATTCGCGCCCGAAGAGGATCATCGGAATGCGCTGCATCCGGCCGGTCTGGATCAGGGTGAGGCTCTCGAACATCTCGTCGAGCGTGCCGAACCCCCCCGGGAACACCACCACCGCCTCGGCCCGCATCAGGAAGTGCATCTTGCGGATGGCGAAATAGTGGAAGTTGAAGCACAGCTCCGGCGTCACCCATGGGTTTGGCGCCTGCTCATGGGGCAGAACGATGTTGAGGCCGATGCACTTCGCCCCGACATCCGCCGCCCCGCGGCTGGCCGCCTCCATCACCCCCGGACCGCCGCCCGAAACGATCACCTTGCACCGGTTGCCGTTGCCGAGGCTGCGCTCGGATATCATCCGTGAGAACTTGCGCGCCTCGTCGTAGTAATGGCTGAGCGCGCCGAGCGTCTTCGTCTTTGCCTTGTGCGCATCTTCCGGGCGGGGAATGCGCGCGCCGCCGAACATCACCACGGTGCTTTCGATCCCCTGCTCCTGCATGATCAGTTCGGGCTTCAGCAGTTCGAGCTGCAGACGCACCGGGCGCAGCTCGTCGCGCAGGATGAAATCGAGATCGTCATAAGCCAGCCGATAGCTGGGCGAGCGGGTCTGCGGCGTGTCGGGGGTCTTGTGGGCGGCTTCCCGGTCCTGTCCCGAATGGCGAAACGGATGGCTGCGATTGTCGTCTGTCAAAACGTGTCCTTTCCTGTCGCATTGCGCGGCGGGTGTTTCGCCCTTATAGCCATCGCCCAACCGGGACAGAACCGCAATCGGGAGGAATTCATGCCCAACGCCCAGCTCGAAGCCGCCATCGAAGCCGCATGGGAGGTGCGCGACACGATCACCCCCGCCACCACCGGCGAAACCCGCGAGGCGATCGAGGAAACGCTCGCGGCCCTCGACAGCGGCAGGCTGCGGGTGGCCGAGCGGCAGGAGAACGGCGACTGGCATGTGAACCAATGGGCCAAGAAGGCCGTCCTGCTGGGCTTCCGGATCAAGGACATGGAGGCGCAGTCTGGCGGCCCGCAGGGCGGCGGCTGGTGGGACAAGGTCGATTCCAAATTCGCCGGCTGGGGCGAAGACCAGTGGAAGGCGGCGGGCTTTCGCGCCGTGCCGACGGCGGTGGTGCGCAAGTCGGCCTATATCGCGCCCGGCGTGGTCCTGATGCCCTCCTTCGTCAATCTCGGCGCCTATGTCGATGAAGGCACGATGGTCGACACATGGGCCACGGTCGGCTCTTGCGCCCAGATCGGCAAGAACGTGCACCTGTCGGGCGGCGTCGGCATCGGCGGCGTGCTCGAGCCGATGCAGGCCGGCCCCACCATCATCGAAGACAACTGCTTCATCGGCGCGCGTTCCGAGGTGGTCGAAGGCTGCATCGTGCGCGAAGGCTCGGTGCTCGGCATGGGCGTGTTCATCGGCAAATCGACCAAGATCGTCGATCGCGAAACCGGCGAAGTGATGTACGGCGAGGTTCCGCCCTATTCGGTGGTGGTCGCGGGCTCGATGCCCTCGAAGAACGGCATCAACCTCTATTGCGCGGTGATCGTGAAGCGGGTCGATGCGCAAACCCGCTCCAAGACCGCCATCAACGATCTTCTGCGCGACTGACCGGCCAGCGCGCGGGGGCGCCGGCTCAGGGCTGGCGCCCGAACCACTTGCCGTAGAGCCGGGCGTAAACGCCGTTTTCGCGCAGCCGCAGCAGGGCGCGGTTGATCCCTTCGGTGAGCGGGCTGCCCTGGGGCAGGGCAATACCGTAGCTTTCGCGCCGGAAGACGCGCTCGATGAGCTCGGCATGCGTCTCCGGATGGGTCCGGACGTAATAGGAGAGCACCGGCCCGTCGAAGACCACGGCGTCGTAGTTGCCGGCCTCGAACCCGGCGAGAACCTCGGCAAGATCGTCGAGCGCGTAGTGCTGGATGTCGCGCGCGGTGAGGAAATCGGAAGCGGTCGAGCCGGCCGTGGTCGCCACCCGCCGCCCGGCCAGATCGTTGACCGACTGGATATTGCCGTTGATCGCCTGAACCGTCATCGCCGCGGTGATCTGCCCCACGAAGATCGAGACGACGAACAGCGACGAGACGACGAGCAACACCGCGAAGACCCGCCCGGCCCGCGATTGAGGAATGCGCTCCTCGAAGCCGCCATTGACGATGAGGTTGAGCGCCCACCAGAACGAGGGGAACATGGCCTCGCGCATCGGGCGGTTGAAATAGCCGTCGCGCCCGCGCTCGAAGAGCCACATCAACAGCCCCCCGGCCAGAAGAACCCCGAAGGCCGCCGCCGCAGCGGCCGCGACCTGCCAGCGCAGCAGCGCCGAAAGCAGGCTGCCCGAGGCGCTCGGCCGTCGCGGCACCATGATCTGCACCCCGCCGTCGAAGACGGGCAGCGAGAAATCCATCACCGCTTCGCGCACGGCGGTCATGGTGATGTTGGCGATGGCGCCATCGACCTTGCCGCTTTCGACGGCCCCGAGCATCGCCGGGAAGGACTGTGCCACCTGGAAATCCACCTCGAGGCCCATCTCGTGGGCGATTTCCCGCATCAATTCGATGGAAAAGCCCTCGAGGGTGCCGTTCTCCGCCCGGAACGAAAAGGGCGGGCGCTCGACGGTCGCGAAGGTCAGGGTCTGGGCCCGAAGCGGCGCTGCCGCAAGGCAAAGAATGGCCAGCATCGCCAAAGGTCGCAGCACGCTCATGTTCCCCCCCATGTCGCTCCGGTTCCGTGGTATAGG
>RFKM01000268.1 GCA_003694465.1 Alphaproteobacteria bacterium | reverse complement strand
GCGGCCGGGTGAAAGACCTTCCGGGCGTGCGTTACCACATCCTGCGGGGCGTGCTCGATACTCAGGGTGTCAAGGATCGTCGCCAGCGTCGTTCGAAATACGGCGCCAAGCGTCCGAAGTAAGGAGATAAGGGAATGTCCCGTCGTCACGCCGCCGAGAAGCGCGAAGTCCTGCCCGACGCCAAGTATGGCGATCGGGTGCTCACGAAGTTCATGAACAACCTGATGATCGACGGCAAGAAGTCGGTCGCCGAGCGCATCGTCTACAACGCGCTCGATCGGGTCGAGGCCAAGGTCAAGCGGGCGCCGGTGGAAATCTTCCACGAGGCCCTCGACAACATCAAGCCGTCGGTCGAGGTTCGCTCGCGCCGGGTTGGCGGTGCCACCTATCAGGTGCCGGTCGAGGTGCGCCCCGAGCGCCGCGAGGCGCTGGCCATCCGCTGGCTGATCGACGCCAGCCGCAAGCGCAACGAGAACACGATGGAAGAGCGCCTTGCCGGCGAGCTGCTCGATGCGGTCAACGGCCGCGGCGCGGCCGTGAAGAAGCGCGAAGACACTCACAAGATGGCCGACGCCAACAAGGCGTTCAGCCACTATCGCTGGTAAGAGGCCCAGACAATGGCACGCGAATACCCCCTCGAGCGATACCGCAACTTCGGTATCATGGCGCATATCGACGCCGGCAAGACGACGACGACCGAGCGTATCCTCTACTACACCGGCAAGTCCCACAAGATCGGCGAAGTCCATGACGGCGCCGCGACGATGGACTGGATGGAGCAGGAGCAGGAGCGCGGCATCACCATCACCTCGGCCGCGACCACGACCTTCTGGGAGCGGACCGAAGACGGTCAGCACGCGCAGACCGCGAAGCACCGCTTCAACATCATCGACACGCCCGGCCACGTCGACTTCACGATCGAAGTCGAGCGTTCGCTCGCGGTGCTCGACGGCGCCGTGGCGCTGCTCGATGCCAACGCCGGTGTCGAGCCGCAGACCGAAACCGTCTGGCGTCAGGCCGACCGTTATAAGGTCCCGCGCCTCGTCTTCGTCAACAAGATGGACAAGATCGGCGCCGACTTCTTCAATTGCGTGAAGATGATCAAGGACCGCACGGGCGCGACGCCGGTTCCGGTCAACTTCCCGATCGGGGCCGAAGACAAGCTCGAGGGCATCGTCGATCTCATCACGATGGAAGAGTGGACCTGGAAGGGCGATGACCTTGGCGCCTCCTGGTCGCGCCAGCCGATCCGCGACGAGCTGAAGGATCTCGCCGAGGAATGGCGCAACCACCTCATCGAGCACGCCGTCGAACAGGACGACGCGGCGATGGAGGCCTATCTCGAGGGCGAGGAGCCCGATGTCGAGACCCTGCGCAAGCTCGTGCGCAAGGGCACGCTGAACCTTTCCTTCGTGCCGGTTCTTGGCGGTTCGGCCTTCAAGAACAAGGGTGTGCAGCCGCTGCTCAACGCGGTGATCGACTTCCTGCCGAGCCCGCTCGACGTTCCGGCCTACATGGGCTTTGCCCCGGGTGACGAGACCGAAACCCGGAACATCGCGCGGCATGCTTCGGATGACGAGCCGTTCTCGGCGCTGGCGTTCAAGATCATGAACGACCCCTTCGTCGGTTCTCTGACCTTCACCCGGATCTACTCGGGCGTGCTCAAGAAGGGCGACGGCATCCTCAACTCGACCAAGGGCAAGCGCGAGCGCATCGGTCGGATGATGATGATGCACTCGAACAACCGCGAGGAGATCGAGGAAGCCTTCGCCGGCGACATCATCGCGCTGGCGGGCCTGAAGGAGACCACCACCGGCGATACGCTCTGCGCTCCGCAGAACCCGGTCGTGCTCGAAACCATGACCTTCCCCGATCCGGTGATCGAGATCGCCGTCGAGCCGAAGACCAAGGCCGACCAGGAAAAGATGGCCATGGCCCTGCAGCGCCTCGCCGCCGAAGACCCGTCGTTCCGCGTCGAGACCGATCTCGAGTCGGGCCAGACGATCATGAAGGGCATGGGCGAGCTTCACCTCGACATTCTCGTCGACCGGATGAAGCGCGAATTCAAGGTCGAGGCCAACATCGGCGCGCCGCAGGTGGCCTACCGCGAAACCATCTCGCACCCGGTCACCCACAGCTACACCCACAAGAAGCAGTCGGGTGGTTCGGGCCAGTTCGCCGAGGTCAAGCTCGAGATCGCGCCCACCGAGCCGGGCGAGGGCTATTCGTTCGAGAGCCGCATCGTTGGTGGCGCGGTGCCGAAGGAATACATCCCCGGTGTCGAGAAGGGCATCAAGTCGGTGATGGACAGCGGCCCGCTGGCTGGCTTCCCGGTGATCGACTTCAAGGTGGCGCTGGTGGACGGCAAGTATCACGACGTCGACTCGTCGGTGCTGGCCTTCGAGATCGCCGCCCGGATGTGCATGCGTGAAGGCCTCAAGAAGGCCGGTGCCAAGCTGCTCGAGCCGATGATGAAGGTCGAGGTGTTGACGCCGGAAGAATACACCGGCGGCATCATCGGCGATCTGACCTCGCGGCGCGGGCAGGTGACGGGGCAGGAGCCGCGCGGCAATGCCGTGGCGATCAACGCCTTCGTGCCGCTGGCCAACATGTTCGGCTACATCAACACCCTGCGTTCGATGTCCTCGGGCCGCGCCCAGTTCACGATGCAGTTCGATCACTATGAACCGGTCCCGCAGAACATTTCTGACGAGATCCAGAAGAAATACGCGTGATCCGTTCACGCTGACAGACAAGGAAGAAGCACATGGGCAAGGCAAAGTTTGAACGCTCGAAACCGCACGTGAACATCGGGACGATTGGACACGTTGACCACGGGAAGACGACGCTGACGGCGGCGAT
>RFKM01000035.1 GCA_003694465.1 Alphaproteobacteria bacterium | reverse complement strand
CTGGTCGTGCTCGCCCCCGAGGCGCTCGAATTGCCGGCGGCGCTGGAAGAGACGGTCCACCGCGTCGATTACGACATGTCCGCCGATGGCGCGACGACGACGGCGGTCAATGCCATGATCGAGGCGGCGCCGGGGCGGTGGTTCTATTACTGCTACAATGCCGAATACCTGTTCTTCCCGTTCTGCGAAACGCGCCGGGTCGGCGAGATGCTGGCCTTCCACACCGAAGAGCGGCGCGACGCGATGCTGACCTACGTGGTCGACATCTACGCCGGCGATCTCGAACGCGCGCCCAACGCGGTTTCACTCGAGGATACCTGGCTCGACAAGTCGGGCTATTACGCTCTCGGCCGTCACGATCCGCAAACCGGCGAGGCGAAGGAAAGGCAGCTCGACTTCTTCGGCGGACTGCGCTGGCGGTTCGAAGAGCATGTGCCGAAGAGCAGCCGCCGGATTGACCGGATCGGGCTGTTCCGCGCCCGCCCGGGCTTGCGTCTGCGGCCCGACCACACCTTCAACGACGAGGAATACAACACCTATTCCTGCCCCTGGCACCACAACCTCACGGCGGTGATCGCCAGTTTCCGCACCGCCAAGGCGCTGAAGTCGAACCCCGGCAGCACCTTCGACATTCACACCTTCAAGTGGCACAACTCGGCGCCCTTCGAATGGAACTCCCAGCAGTTGCTTGACCTCGGGCTGATGGAACCGGGCCAGTGGTTCTGACCGTCCCTTCGGCAGACCTGCGCCAATGCGCCGCGCGACATATGGACGCAACCCGCCGCGCCCGCTAGACTTCCCTTGCAAATCACAAGCCCGGCGCAACGGGCAGCATCGAAAATTGCCAGGGAGGGCAAAAGTGACAAGATTTTACGCGGTTCTCAACGTCATCGCCTGGGCCGGGTTCTGGGCCTTCGGGTTTCTGGCCCTGACGGCCGATCCGGCCGATTCCACCCAGGTTCTGACGGCGGGTCTGCTGGCCGCCCTCGGCGGCGGCGTCGGCATGTTCACCTATCTGCGCTGCGCGCGCCACTGCGATGCGACGGGCTATTCCAGCACCTACAAGCGCGCCCCGGCGCAATTCGACGACGCGGCGAACTGATACCTGCGCCCGGGGCGACCCAAGGGTGCCGCCCCGGGGCTGGCGCGGGCCGTATGCCGAATGGTGGCCGATGATGAAAGGCGCGCGATATCGCCGCCGCGCCTTTACATCCGGCGCCACACCCCCCACATAGGGGGCAACAACCCCGCAAGTACCCGGTCAGGCCCGGCCTTGCCTCATTCACCACCCCCCCAAAGAAAGTTACTGCATGACCCAGGTCAAAACGGGCGACACCGTCCATATCCACTATACCGGCACGCTGACCGACGGCACCGTATTCGACAGCTCCGAAGGGCGCGAGCCGCTCTCCTTCGAAGTTGGTTCGGGGCAGATCATTCCCGGCCTCGACGCCGCGCTGCCGGGCATGACGCCGGGCGAGAAGAAGCATGTCGAGATCGGCATGAACGAGGCCTATGGCCCCCACCACCCCGAAGGGCGGATGGACGTTCCGCTCGAGCAGCTGCCGCCCGACCTGCCGCGCGAGGTTGGCATCACGCTCGGGATGCGCAACGAGCAGGGGCAGGAAATCCCCGTCACCGTGGTTGCGGTGAGCGACACGCACATGACGCTCGACGCCAACCACCCGCTCGCAGGCAAAGACCTGATCTTCGATATCGAGCTGGTCTCGGTCGATTGACGATACAGGCGCGGGCGGTCCGGCTCCGGCCGGGCGGTCCGCACCGCGCGCTCCAGGGCGCTGAAGCTTGCCGACCCGCCGGCGCGGCTCAGGCCCGGCGCAGGCGGATCACCACGTCAACCCCGGCAATGCGCGCGCCCTCCGGCGGCGCCGGCAGGTTGCGCACCTCGACATCTCCGGCCGCGGCCCGTTCGCGCACATCGGCCAGTTCGCCGGTGTCTTCCCAATAGAAATGCGCGTGGTTGCTGGTGTCGGTGTCGAAATGGCTCTTGCCGCCATCGACCGTGATCTCGCGCAGGATGCCGGCTTCGGTGAAGGCGCGCAGGGTGTTGTAGATCGTGGCCAGCGAAACCTTCTCGCCGTGGGCGCGGGCGGTTTCGAACAGGCTCTCGGCGGTGACGTGCCGGTGCTCTCCATCGCCCACCAGCAAGGCGGCCAAGGCAACGCGCTGGCGCGTTGCCCGCACCCCGCCGGCCTCGAGCCAGGCCGCTCCTCGACGTTTCGCCGCTTCCATTGCGCCGTTCCGATCCTGTTGCGTGACGGGGGCATGTTAGGCCAAAGCGCCGGGCCGATCAATCGGCGGGCGCCGGCGCGCCACAATGCCCCTTTGCCTTGCCTGCGCGCCGGTGCTACAGCACGTCGCAGAACGCAGGAAGAATGACAGGCGGCCCGAATGGCGAATTACCCCACGAGCTTCAGCAAGGAAGACCTTCTCAAATGCGCGGCCGGTGAGCTGTTCGGCCCCGGCAACGCCCAGCTTCCCGCCCCGCCGATGCTGATGATGGACCGGATCACCGACATCTCGGCCGACGGCGGGCTGCATGGCAAGGGCCATGTCGTGGCCGAGTTCGACATCACCCCCGACCTGTGGTTCTTCGAATGCCATTTCCCCGGCAACCCGATCATGCCCGGCTGCCTCGGCCTCGACGGGCTCTGGCAGCTCACCGGCTTCAACCTCGGCTGGCGCGGCTGGAAGGGGCGTGGCTATGCCCTCGGCGTTGGCGAGGTCAAGCTCACCGGAATGGTCCGGCCCGACCGCAAGATGCTGACCTACAAGGTCGATTTCACCAAGGCGGTGCAAACCCGCCGGCTGACCATGGGCGTGGCCGACGGCATCGTCGAGGCCGACGGCGAGGTGATCTATCAGGTGAAAGACATGAAGGTGGCGCTCAGCGAAAGCTGAGCCCCGCGGCGCGGGCCGAGGCAAGCCCCGCCCCCTTCCCCTGTCGTGCCTGCCGGAGCGGGCCGGCCTGCCCCCTTGCCCCGCCCCGGCCCGATACCCTACACACGAGGCCAAGCAACCACGGAGAACGCCATGCGTCGCGTCGTCGTCACCGGGCTGGGGATCGTCTCGCCCATAGGGAACAATGCCAGCGAGGTTCTGGCCAGCCTCAAGGCCGGAAAGTCGGGCATCACCGCCAATGAGGACATGAAGGAGCACGGCTTTCGCAGCCAGGTCGCGGGCGATCTGAAGATCGACGTCTCCGAACATATCGACAAGCGCACCCTGCGCTTCATGGGGCCGGGAGCGGCCTATGCCTATATCTCGATGGCCGAGGCCATCGCCGATGCAGGGCTCGAGGAGACCGATGTCTCGAACCCGCGCACCGGGCTCATTGCCGGCTCCGGCGGGCCTTCGACCAGCGCCATGTTCGCCGCCCACCAGTCGGTTCTGGCCACTGGCGGCACCCGGCGCATCGGCCCCTTCGCCGTTCCCAAGTGCATGTCGTCGACGGTGTCGGCCAACCTTGCCACGGCCTACAAGATCAAGGGCATGAGCTTCTCGATCACCTCGGCCTGTTCGACCAGCCTGCACAACATCGGTATTGCCGCCGAGCAGATCATGATGGGCAAGCAGGACGTGATGTTTGCCGGCGGCGGCGAAGAGCTCGACTGGACGCTTTCGTGCCTGTTCGACGCCATGGGAGCGATGAGCTCGAAATACAACGACACGCCCGAGAAGGCCTCGCGCGCTTTCGACGCCGATCGCGACGGCTTCGTGATCGCCGGCGGCGGCGGGATGGTGGTGCTCGAGAGCCTCGAGCATGCCAAGGCCCGCGGCGCGAAGATCTATGCCGAGGTCACCGGGTTCGGCGCCACCTCCGACGGGCACGACATGGTCGCCCCCTCCGGCGAGGGCGGCGAGCGGGCGATGCGCCTCGCGCTCGAAACCCTGCCCGAGGGGCGGACGGTCTCCTACATCAACGCCCATGGCACTTCGACCCCGGTCGGCGATGTCGGCGAGGTCGAGGCGGTGCGGCGGGTGTTCGGCGAGGGCCGGACGCCGCCGATCAGCTCGACCAAGTCGATGACCGGCCACAGCCAGGGCGCGACCGGGGCGCAGGAGGCGATCTATTGCCTGCTGATGCTCGAACACGATTTCATCGCCCCCTCGATCAACGTCGAAACGCTCGATCCGGCGATCCGCCCCGGCGAGATCGCCACCGAGCTCGTCGAGAATGCCGGGCTCGACACGGTGATGACCAACTCCTTCGGGTTCGGCGGCACCAACGGCTCGATGATCCTCAGCAAGTTCCGGGAGTAGGGGCATGGCCGATCTTCTGAAGGGCAAGCGCGCCCTTGTCATGGGCGTGGCCAATGACCGCTCGATCGCCTGGGGCATCGCCCGGGCACTGGCCGCCGAGGGTGCGGAACTGGCCTTTTCCTACCAGGGCGAGGCCTTCGGAAAGCGCGTTGTGCCGCTGGCCGAGAGCCTCGGCTCCGACCTTTTGATCGACGTCGACGTGACCGACGACGACGCCCTCGATGCCGGTTTCGCCACCCTCTGGGAGCGCTGGGACCGGATCGACATTCTCGTTCATGCCATCGCCTATTCCGACAAGTCCGAGCTTCAGGGCCGGTTCGTCAACACCACCCGCAACAACTTCAAGACCTCGCTCGACATCTCCTGCTACTCGCTGATCGACGTTGCCCGCCGGGTTGCCCCGAAGATGACCGAGGGCGGAACCATCCTCACCCTCACCTATGCGGGCTCGAACCGGGTGACCCCGTTCTACAACGTCATGGGCGTTGCCAAGGCGGCGCTGGAGGCCAGCGTGCGCTATCTCGCCAACGATCTCGGCCCCGACGGCATTCGCGTCAACGCCATCAGCCCCGGGCCGATGAAAACCCTTGCCGGGGCGGCAATCGGCGGGGCACGCAAGACCTTCCGCCACACCGAGGCCAACGCCCCGCTGCGCCACAATGCCACCCTCGAGGCGATCGGCGGAACGGCCGTCTACCTTGCCTCGGATTATGGCAACTGCACCACCGGCGAGATCATCACCGTCGATTGCGGCTATCACGTTCTGGGGATGCCGCAGCCCGAGAACCTCTGAGCGCCGGCCTCAGGCGCCGTCGAGATGGCGCAGAAGGCCGCGGGCGCAGGCCTCGATGAGCGTGAGCGCGCCCTCGTAGTCGTGGGTGTAATAGGCGTCGGGAACGTGGTCCATGCCGGTTTCGGGGGCGAAATCGGTAAAGAGGCGCACCGGCGTTCCCGCGCCTTTCGGCCGCAGGGCCTCGATGCGGGCGATGTTCTCGCGATCCATTCCGACGATCATGTCGAAACGGTCGAAGTCCTCGGCGACAAGCTGGCGGGCGCGCAGGCCCGAGATGTCATAGCCGCGGGCGGCGGCGGCCCGCACCATCTGCGGGCAGGGCGGCTCGCCCAGATGCCAGTCGGAGGTGCCGCAGCTATCAACCAGAACCGGGCGGGCGCCGGCGAGCTGACGCACGACGCCTTCGGCAGTGGGCGAGCGGCAGATGTTGCCAAGACAGACGAAAAGAATGCGCGTGGTCATGGCGTGACCATAGCGCCCGGGGCGCGCGCCGCAAGCCGGTTGCCCCGTGGCTCAGCCCCGCGACGTGCGCCAGGCCATCTTCATGTAAAGCCGGCCGCCGGCGAGTTCG
>RFKM01000267.1 GCA_003694465.1 Alphaproteobacteria bacterium | reverse complement strand
CTGCATCCGGTGACGATCGGCGGTGTGGTGGTTTCGAGCGCGACGCTGCACAACGAAGATTACATCGCCGGGCGCGATGCGCAGGGCAACCCGATCCGCGGCGGCAAGGACATCCGCGTCGGCGACTGGGTCGAGGTCTACCGCGCCGGCGACGTGATCCCGAAGATCGCCGATGTCGACCTTTCGCGCCGCCCGCCCGAGAGTGAGCCCTTCGTCTTTCCCCATGTCTGCCCGGCCTGCGGCTCGGAAGCGGTGCGCGAGCCGGGCGATTCGGTCCGCCGCTGCACCGGCGGCCTGGGGTGCCCGGCGCAAGCAGTTGAAAAGCTGAAACATTTCGTCTCGCGCGGGGCGTTCGACATCGAAGGCCTCGGGGCGAAGCAGATCGAGATGTTCTACAACGACGACATCCTGCCGATCCGCGAGCCGGCCGACATCTTTACCCTTGCCGCGCGCGACCGGGCCAATCTCGTCAAGCTGAAAGACCGCGAGGGCTGGGGCGAAACCTCGGCGCGCAAGCTCTTCGCCGCCATCGAGGCGCGCCGGCGCATCCCCCTCGAACGGCTGATCTACGCCCTCGGCATCCGCCATGTCGGCGAGGCGGCGGCGGGGCTGCTGGCGCGCCATTTCGGCACGTGGCAGGCTTTCGCCGAGACCATGAGCCGCGCCAGCCCCGACGGGGGCGAGGCCTGGGAGGCGCTGGTCGGCATCGACGGGGTCGGCCCGGTGATGGCCGCCTCGCTGGTCACGGCCTTTCACCAGCCGGCCGAGCGCGCCGCCATCGACCGGCTCGTTGCCCAGATCGAGGTCCTGCCCGCCGAACGCCCCGACACTTCCGCCAGCCCGATCGCCGGCAAGACGCTGGTGTTTACCGGCACGCTCGAGAAGATGACCCGGGCCGAGGCCAAGGCCCGCGCCGAGGCGCTGGGGGCGAAGGTGTCGGGCTCGGTTTCGGCCAGGACCGACCTCGTCATTGCCGGGCCGGGGGCGGGCTCGAAGGCGAAAAAGGCCGCCGAGCTGGGCATCGAGACGATCGACGAAGAGGCCTGGCTGGCGCTGATCGGGGCGGCATGAGCGGGCGGCCCGAGATCCTCTATCCGCTGTTCGCCGGGCTCGACACGCTCGGCGGGGTGGGGCCGAAAACCGTCGAAGCGCTGGCGAACCTGGGCATCGGGCGCCCGCGCGACGTTCTCTTTTCGCTGCCGCATGCCGGGATCGACCGGCGCTTTCGGGCCTCGGTCGAAGAGGTGGTGCCACCGGCGACGGTGACCGTCGAGGTGGAAGTCGGCCGGCACCGGCCACCGGCGCGGCGCAATGGACCCTGGCGCGTCGAGGTGCGCGACGCGCTCACCCGCTTCCAGCTGGTGTTCTTCCATGCCTCGGGCGAGTGGCTCGCGCGGCAATTGCCGACGGGGCAGCGCCGGGTCGTCTCCGGCAAGATCGAGCGCTACGAGGGCGGGCTGCAGATGGTCCACCCCGACTACATCCTGCCCCCGGCCGAGGCGGCGCAGATTCCCGATTTCGAGCCGGTCTATCATCTGGCCGCCGGGCTGACCCAGAAGGCGATGCGCCGGATCGTCGGCGAGGTGCTCACCCGGGTGCGCCCGCTGGCCGAATGGATCGACCCGGCGCTGCTCGCCCGCGAGCACTGGCCGGCCTGGCACGTCGCGGTGGCCGCGGCGCATGCACCGGAAGGCCCCGATGACCTTGCCCCGCAGGCCCCGGCGCGCCGGCGTCTGGCCTATGACGAGTTCTTCGCCCATCAGCTGACGCTGGCGCTGGCCCGGGCCCGGGTCCGCCGCGGCAAGGGGCGGGTGAGCCGCGGTGACGGGCATCTGCGCGAAAAGGTGCTGGCCGGTCTGCCCTACAAGCCGACCGGGGCGCAGCTGCGCGCCCTCGAGGAGATCGCCGCCGACATGGCCAGCGGGGCGCGGATGAACCGGCTGCTGCAAGGCGATGTCGGCGCCGGCAAGACGCTGGTGGCTTTCCTCGCGCTGCTGATCGCCGTCGAGGCGGGAGGGCAGGGGGCAATGATGGCCCCGACCGAGATTCTCGCCCGCCAGCACATGGCGGCGCTCGCGCCGCTGGCCGAGGCGGCCGAGGTGCGTCTGGCGCTGCTCACCGGCCGCGACAAGGGCCGGGAAAGGGCGGAGAAACTCGCCGCGCTGGCCGCCGGCGAGATCGACATCCTCGTCGGCACCCACGCGATCTTTCAGGACGACGTGACCTACCACGACCTGCGCCTCGCGGTGGTGGACGAGCAGCACCGCTTCGGGGTGGCCGAGCGGATGCGCCTCGCCGCCAAGGGCCGGGTGACCGACATGCTGGTCATGACCGCGACCCCGATCCCGCGCTCGCTGGCCCTCGCCCAGTATGGCGACATGGACGTCAGCGTGCTCGACGAAAAGCCCCCGGGGCGCAAGCCCATCGCCACGGCGCTGGTTTCGGCGGCGCGGATCGGCGAGGTCGTCGAACGCCTGCGCGTGGCGATCGCCGATGGCCGGCAGGCCTACTGGGTCTGCCCGCTGGTGGGCGAGAGCGAGGCCGTCGCGCTGACCGCCGCCGAGGAGCGCTTCGCGATGTTGCGGGCCGAACTCGGCGAGGGGGTCGTCGGGCTCGTTCATGGCCAGATGCCCCCGGCCGAGAAGGATGCCGCCATGGCCGCCTTCGTGCGTGGCGAGACGCGCCTTCTGGTGGCCACGACGGTGATCGAGGTCGGGGTCGACGTGCCGAACGCCACGATCATGGTCATCGAACATGCCGAGCATTTCGGCCTTGCCCAGCTGCACCAGCTGCGCGGGCGCGTCGGCCGTGGCGCCGGCGCCTCGACCTGCCTTCTGCTCTACAAGCCGCCGCTCACCCCGACCGCCGAGCGGAGGCTTTCGATCCTGCGCGAGACGGAAGACGGCTTCCGCATCGCCGAGGAAGACCTCGCCATGCGCGGCGCGGGCGACCTGATCGGCACGGCGCAATCGGGCCTGCCGCGTTTCTGGGTGGGCGATCTCGAGACCCAGGCCGGGCTCATGGCCGTGGCCCAGACCGATGCCCGCCGGCTTCTGCAGGACGACCCGAACCTCACCACGCCGCGTGGGGAAGCGGCCCGGGTGCTGCTCTGGCTGATGCG
>RFKM01000034.1 GCA_003694465.1 Alphaproteobacteria bacterium | reverse complement strand
GCGCAGGCCCACAGGGCGCAATTCCACGGCGTCCCGAAGGGACCGGGGCGCGAATACGTCCGCCGCGTCTCCGTGCCGGTCGACGAGCTGCCGGCCGACTGGCGCGCGACGCTGCGCCGGCTTCAGCTCGACGGCGCGTACACCCCCAGCATCATGCAACGCATGACGCACCGGCTCGGGCTGTTCACCTGGTCCGCGCAGCGCGCCGGGCGCCCCGTCGATCTCGCGGACACCGAGGCCCTGCGCGTCCTTTACCGGGATCTGCGGCAGCGCTCGATCGACAGGCAGATCGCGCGCGCCAGGAAGCAGGGCCTCGAGGCCAACATCACCGAGCCCCGCTGGGCCTACCTCCGGTCGGCCTGGGAGGAGCTGTACCGCTTTGCGCGGGCGCATGGCTTGCCCGATGCGGTCTGCGATCAGCTCCGCCGGACCCAGGATATCCTCGCGGCCAAGGAGCGGCGACAGTCGAGCCTGAAGAAGGCCCAGGCCCGGAAGATCGGTACGCGCGCCGATCTCCTCGTTCGCGCCGAGGGCCTTCTGGCCGAAGCCGAGACCGCCTCCCTGCCCCAGATGCGCCATGCGCTACGCAACCGCGCCGCCGCCATCGCGCTCGGCTGCGCCGTGCCAGCGCGTCCCGCGGACGTGGCAGCCCACCACGTCTTCGGCCGCGGCCTCTTCCACGAGCCGGAACGAAACCGCTACCGGTTCCGGTACCACCCCAGAAAAACCCGGGGATCGATCAGCGCCGAGATCGACATACCGCTGGATCCCTGGTGGAACCGGTTCATCGACGCGCTGATCCTCCAGGATCACCACCCCAGCTACCTCGGCGCGCTGCGGGCAAAGGTCATTGCAGAACACCGGCCCCTCTACGTTCAGTACGACGGCTCGCCGGCGGCCTATGCCTGGTACAGCCGGATGTGGTCCCTCGTGACCGGCGCCGGCGGCCACATCGCACGCACGCTGGCCTACGACGACACGATCCTGATGGGGGCCGAAGGCGCGCTCTACGGCCGTGTCGTCAACGGCCACTCGCCCACCAGCCGGGCCGTGCGCGCCTACGAAAGCGACCGCCTCGCCAGAGAGCGGATCCGGCACTCTCAGGCAACCATGGCCGCCCTGTTCGGCGACGACGACGCGGGCACAGGAATGTAATCCCTGCAAGCTGGACAGAAACGGAAAAGTCCTTTCGACGTATGACAGGCGCGACCGAAGAGGAAACGCATGACCGCATCGATGCTCGCGGACGCGCAAATGCCGCAGTGTGCATGTGATCCTCGCGCAAGCGGGCGAAACAATTCCCCCATGTAGGGGAAGTCCTGCGTTGCCGGGTCATTCCCGCGCGGGCGAGGAACACCACGGCGAAGCGATCTGGCGCTTTTGCCCCCGAGGCTGCCGAACTCGCCTCCTCGTAGCGTTTTCACCCGCGCCAGAGCCTGCTCTGCCTGGATGGCGGAAGGCTCGAGATCCGATTTCACGCCAACGGCTGGCTGGAAATGACCTGCCATCTGTACCTGTACATGAGGTGCGACGCCGTAGAGGTCTTGGCCCCTCGGTCCCCGCGCGGCATGCTGCATCCCCCGCGGCGGGGCGGCTTTCGCGCGCCCCTGAAGCTGTTCGCCGCCTCTCCCCTTGGTCAAGCGAGATCTGACCGAGGCGCAAATGGGTTGCGGCAGGTTTTGTCACCCTGCAGTGTCACATGGGAAGCCGGTTCGCGAAGCCACGCCACGCATTCCACCAAGAAGGACTTGTCCCATGACCTTTCGTTTCGTTCACAGCTCGGACCTGCATCTGGGCAAGGGCTTCGGCACCCTGCCCGAGGATCTGCGCGGCCGCCTGGTCGAGGCCCGGCACGAGGTTCTGGCCCGGCTGGCGCAGGCGGCGCGCGATCGCGGCGCGGCCCATGTCTTGCTGGCAGGCGACACCTTCGACACCACCGGCCCGTCAGAGCAAGTGCGCCGGCAGGCGGCGAGCGCAATGACCGCCGCCAATGACATCCACTGGTGGATCATTCCAGGCAACCATGACAGCCTGGCCGGAGAAGAGCTCTGGCAACGGTTCGAAGCCGAGGCCGGACCCAATGTCCACCTCCTGCGTGAGCCGGCCCCTGTCGAGATCGCGCCGGGTGTGCAACTCTTGCCCTCCCCCCTGCCCCGAAGATTTCCAGGCCACGATCTGACCGCCTGGATGGACGAGGCCGCCACGCCAGAAAGCGCAGTCCGTATCGGGCTCGCCCACGGAGGGATCACCGATTTCGGAAAGGATTTCGACAGTTCCGCCCGGATCGCGCCCGATCGCGCGGCGCGGGCGCGGCTGGATTACCTTGCGCTTGGCGACTGGCACGGGATGCTGGCCGTGGGTGATCGCACGCGCTATTCCGGCACGCCCGAGCGGGACCGTTTCCGACATGACGGGCGCGGCAGCTGCCTTGCAGTAACGATTGAGGGCGCGGGCGCCAAGCCGAGTATCGAAGAGGTGACCGTAGGCCGGTTCGACTGGTCCGCGCCCGTGCTGGATCTGTCCCCGGATGAGGATGTCGCGGACCGGCTTCAGGCGCTGCTGCCCCCTGATCCGACAGAGCGCCGGGACGTGCTGTTGCGCGTCGTGGCCCGCGGCTTTCTGCGCATGGCCGAACGCGGCGCGCTCGAGGCCGCCGCCCGCGCCGCGGCTCCCGATTTCGCCTTTTTCGATCTGGATCAGTCCGGCCTGCGCACCGAATACGAAGCGGGCGATCTGGACCTGATTGCCCCAGGGGGCGCCTTGCGCAGGGCGGCCGAAGCCTTGCAGGCTGAGGCCACCGACGACACCCTGTCGCAGGATCAGCGGAGGATAGCCGAGGCGGCGCTGAACCGGCTCTGGTCGCTGGTGCAGGAGGGCTGAGCCATGCAGATCACCTCCATCCGCCTCAAGAATGTCCGCCGCTTTGTCGAGCCGGTCGAGATTGCCGGGATCGGCCCCGGTCTGAACGTGCTCTCAGCCCCGAACGAGGCGGGCAAGTCCACCTTCTTCGATGCCCTCCACGCGGTCTTCCTCACCGGTCACAGGTCGTGGGACAAGAAGCTGCGCGCACTGCAGCCCAAAGCTGGCGGGGATCCACAGGTGACCGTGACCTTCCGCGTCCGGGATGCCGACTGGCGTCTGCGCAAGACTTGGAGCCAGAGCCCGAGTCGCAAAGAGGCGCGACTGTGGCGTGACGGGACACCGCCACGCCAACCCCGGATAGCGTAGTCGACGCCCGCCAGGATTTGAACCTGCGTTAAGCTTGGCGCGACAGCGTCCGGATTGCCCGGGAGGGGTCGGTGATGCAGGTGCGCGCGGTCACGGTCTTTGCGGAGCTCGACGATCCGCGGGTGCTCTCCGCCCTCGGCGAGGC
>RFKM01000266.1 GCA_003694465.1 Alphaproteobacteria bacterium | reverse complement strand
GGGATCGGGCCGCGGCAGCGGCGCCGCCGTGGCCGGGGCGCGCCGGTCGACGCAGCCGGCCAGCAGCAGCGCCGCGCCCGCCAGCGCAAGCCCGAGGTTGCGGCGCGCCCGCCCCGTCATTGCATCACTTGCCGTCGGCGGCGCTGCCGATCTGGTGACCGAACGCCGTGTCTTTCGCCTTCGCGGCCGAAAGCGTCTGCTTGAGTTCTTCCTCCATCTTCTGCAATTCCTGCTCGGCGGCGGCGCGCCGGGCCTTGCCTTCGTCGGCAATGGCAAGGCTTTCCTCGATGGTGGCGATGAGGTTCTCGTTGGCCGACTTGATCGCCTCGATATCGAAGACGCCGCGCTCCATCTCCTTGCGCACGGCGCGGTTGGCCTCGCGCAGGTTGGCGGCATTGGCCTTCAGCAGTTCGTTGGTCAGGTCGTTGGCATCGCGCACCGCCGCGGCCGCTTCCGACGAGCGCTGGATCGTCACCGCCTGGGCGAGCTGGGTTTCCCACAGCGGCACGGTGTTCACCAGCGTCGAGTTGATCTTGGTGACGAGCGACTTGTCGTTTTCCTGCACGAGGCGGATCGAGGGCAGGCTCTGCATCGTCACCTGCCGGGTGAGCTTGAGATCATGCACCCGGCGCTCGAGGTCGTCACGGGCGGCGCGCAGATCGCGCAATTCCTGCGCCTTGATGACGGCGTCGTTCTCGTCGGCGGCCTCGACCTCCTTCTGCTTGGCGGGAATGGTGACCTCGTCGAGCTCCTTCAGCTTGGCCTCGCCGGCGGCGATGTAGAGCGCCAGTTCCTCGTAGAAATCCAGCGTCTTGGCATAGAGCACGTCGAGCGACTTGATGTCCTTCAGGAGCGTGTGCTCGTGGTGCAGAAGGTCGTCGGTGACCTTGTCGATCTGGGCCTGAACGGTTTCGAACTGGGCCATGAACTTGGCGGCAGGCGCGGCCCGGCCGAGCAGCCTTTCCCACCACGAGCGCTGGCGGCGCAGGTCGAGCTCGTCGACCGAGAAGCCGCGAATCGTGGTGACGATCGTGCGCAGGCTGTCGCCGGCGGGGCCGACATCCTTGTTGCGCACGCCCTGAAGCATCTCCTGGCTGATGACCTGGAGTTCGGCCTGGGCGGCCGAGCCGAATTCGATGATCGACTGCGTGTTCGACATGTCGAGCTCGGCCATGCGCTTCTCGATCTCGGCGCGGGCCTTTTCGTCGGCCTGTTCGAGGGGGACGAGCTCGGTCGAGGGTTCGGGCAGCAGGACGGCCGAAACTTCCTCGACCTCCTTCAACGTGGCCTGGGCTTTCTCGCGGATATCGGCGGTGGGCATGGGAGGTTCCTTCATTCTATTTCTGGCGTTGCATCTGCACGCCCTCGCGGGCGAGCCGTTCCTGCAGAACCTCGATCTCGATGGTGAGGTCGGTCTTGTCCTCGACGAGGAGGGTCTGCGTCTTGTCGATGAAATTGGTCTCGAGGTCGTCGAGCAGGCGCAGGAAATCGGCCCGCGCCCCGGCATCGCGCGAGCGCGCGTAGATGTCGGCGAATTTCGCCGCCGCGTCGCGTGCGCCGGTGAGGTAGACGGTGAGGTAGCGGCGCGCGGCGGTCAGGTCGCGCGGGTCGTCCTCGACGGTGCGGAACATCTCCCGCGCGGTGGCCGCAAAGCGCTCGACCCGGGCCTCGACCTCGCGGTCACGGGCGCGGCGCACGGCATCCTGCATCTCGGCAAGGGTCTTTTCGGCTTCGCCCACCGCCCGGGCGACGCGGTCGGTCTGGAAGGTGTCGATCCCTTCCATGCCCTTGTCGCGCAGCGGGTCGAGGCCGAAGGCGGCGAGATGGAGAACCGTTCCGAGCAGGCCGAAGATGGCGGCGTTGAGCGCGCTTCCGCCGGCGATGCCGGCCAGCGCCAGCCCGGCGCCGGTGAGCAGCGCGCCGAAGATCTTGCGCGGAATGGCCGGGCGGCGGGCGATCTTGCGCGCCTCCCACGCCTCCTGCGCGCGGATCCCCTCGCGCGTGAGCCAGGCGCCGAGGATCAGCACCCCGAAGGCGCCGAGGCGCAGGGCAAGGCCCGTCGGGTCAAGAAAGAAGGCCGAGACGGCGAGCGGCAGCGGGGCGATGAACAGGAAGTTCACCCGTCCGCCGGCGCGGCGCGCCACCCGCCCCTCGAGCGGGCCCGGGCGGGCCGGGGCGCGGGGCTCGTCCGCCCCCGGTTTCGGGCTGAATTCGCCGCCAAATCGCTGTGCCATCACGCCCCCCCGGTGATCGAGACATAGAGGATGAGCGCCATCAGCAGGAAGAACGCGAGCTTGCGAAGTCCGGTTTCCGACATGATGCACTCCCTCACTGGCCGCCACGCGGCACCCAAAGGATATAGGCCGACACGGGCCTTCGCACCAGTTCATTCGGGGGGGAAAATCGGCGCCCGCGCGTCACGAGGCGCGCGGCCCAGCACCGTCTCAGGGCAGGTCGAGGCGCGGGGCAGGGCCGATCGGCACCGGGCCGATCGAGGCGAGCCCGCCGGAAAAGCGGATCGGAAAGTCGAGCGTATCCGGGTCTCCCGAGAGGGCGGCGACCACCCCGAGCGCGCGGTGCAGGGTGCGCGCCCGGTCGGCATCGAGCGCCCCGGAGGCCTCGGCGAGGCGCAGGATCTCGCGCCAGTTGCGGGCGGTGGCCTGCAATTCGCCCTCGGGCAGGCCGCCCGGGCCGATGTCGAGCGTTCCGCGCGCCTGCAGCAGGAGCCCGCCCCATTCGGCGCTGAGCTCGTCAATGACGAGGCGGCGCGGCTGCGGGCGGCGCTCCTCGATGGCGCGCCGGTCCCAGGGGCGGTCGAACTCGGCCGAGCCGCTCAGGCGCAGATGCGCGATCTGTTCGGGCAGGCGGTCGCCGCCGGGCAGGGCGGCGCGCAGCGACGGGTCGGGGGTGAGGCCGGTGACGTCGAGATAGACGTCATAGAGCTTCGGGTTGTCCGAGATCGGTTTCGGGCGCATCGAGAATTGGCCCCAGTCGAGGCGGGTTTCCTGCCCCTTGTCCGACAGGATGCGCGCCGCGCCCAGCTCGAAGGTGACCGGCCCGAGGGTCAGGCGCCGGTCGGCCCCGAGGGCGAAAGAGGCGCGAAACGGCTCGCCCTGAAGCTCGAAGGTGCCGTCGGGGGTGGCGAAAGTTTGCGGCCCCGGCCAGAGGGCGATCAGCCGGTTCGGCCGGTAGGAGAGGGCGAAGAGGCGGAAATCGGGCGCCGTCCAGGCGACTCTCGTGTGCGGGTCGGCAAGGCTGAGGCCGGAAAAGGTCGTGTCGAAGCGGTTCGGAAAGCCGTGCACCTCGAGCCGTTCGGCGCTGGCCACCCAGCCCTCGGCCCGGCGCGCCTCGAGCCAGGCGGCGAGCCCGCGCTCGAGCGCCGAGGCGCCCGCCCACCAGTAGGCGCCCCACGCGAGGCCGGCAACGACGAACAGGGCCACGAAGATGTTGAGCTTGCGCATCGGCGCCTCTGTGCTAGGACTTCGCCCCGTTCTAGCCGGCCCCGGAAGCGGGGGCCAGTGGCAACGGGGGGCGGCAATGGAAACCGGCGATCTGTGGGTGTTCGGCTACGGCTCGCTGCTGTGGGATCCGGGCTTCGAGCATGCCGAAACCGTGGTGGCGACGCTGCCGGGCTTTCACCGCAGCTTCTGCATGCGCTCGATCCATCATCGCGGCACAGAAGAAAACCCGGGCCTCGTGCTGGCGCTCGACGCACGCCCGGACGCCCTTTGCCACGGGCTCGCCTTCCGCGTCACCCCGGGCCATGAGGCCGAGGCGCTGGCCGGGCTGCGGGCGCGCGAGCTGATCTCCTCGGCCTATCTCGAACAGCGCCACCCCGTCGATCTGGCCGACGGCCGACGCGTCGAGGCGGTCGTCTATGTCATCGACCGGCTTCACGCGCAGTATTGCGGCGGGCTCGACCTCGACGAACAGGCCCGGATCATCGCCGGCGCCACCGGCCAGCGGGGCCCCAACCGCGACTACCTGTTCAACACCGCCCGCCACCTCGCCGAGCTCGGCATCGAGGATGGCGAACTCACGCGCCTTGCCGAAGCGGTGCGGGCCCTCATCGCAGAGCAGTAAGTCCTTGGCAGGGCGGGGCCGAGGCCCTATCCTGCGCGGCGCAGGAAACAGGCAGGCAAGGGGGTTTCATGGACGAGCCGGAGCGCGCGGCCGAGCCAAGGTTTACCCAGCCGTGGCGGCAGATCTTTCTCATCCTCGTGGTGCTCGGGCTGGTGGCGGCGGGCCTGACCGTCGCTTTGCCGAAGGTGCTGCCGGTCTTCCTGTCCAACCTCTACCTCAACGGTTTCATCGCCCTCGTCTTCGTCATCGGCCTGTTCGCCACCATCTTTCAGGTGGTGCAGATCGGCTTTGCCGTGCGCTGGGTGAAGGGCTACGTCGCCGGAAGGCCCGGCCATGACGCCGACCATCCGCCGCGTCTGCTCGCCCCGATGGCGGGGATGCTGCGCGGGCGGGCGGCGAAAATGCAGATCAGCCCGACCTCGGCGCGCTCGATTCTCGATTCGGTCGCCGAGCGCATCGACGAGCAGCGCGACCTCACACGATATCTGACCAACCTATTGATTTTCCTCGGCCTTCTGGGAACCTTCTTCGGCCTCGCCACGACGGTTCCGGCGGTGGTCGACACGATCAAGTCGCTCGCCCCGTCCGAGGGCGAGGGCGGGGTCGATGTCTACAACCGGCTGCTGACAGGCCTCGAAAGCCAGCTTGGCGGCATGGGCACGGCCTTTTCCTCGTCGTTGCTCGGGCTTGCCGGCTCGCTCGTCGTGGGGCTGGTGGAACTCTTCGCCACCCACGGGCAGAACCGCTTCTACCGCGAGCTCGAGGAATGGATGTCGTCGATCACCCGGATCGGCTTTGCCCCCGGCGATCACGAGGCGCCGACCGAGGCCAGCGGCCCCTCGGCATGGCTGGCGCACATGTCCGAGCAGATGGAGGCGCTCCAGCAGATGTTCACCCAGTCCGACGTCAGCCGGGCGCTGGTGGACGAACGGCTCGGGCAACTGGCCGACGCGGTCGAGCGGCTGTCGCGGCAGATCGAGGCCGAAGGGGTTTCGACCCCCTATCTCATCCGAATGGCCGAGGGACAGGAGCGGCTCATCGAACTGCTCGAGAACCGCGTCGGCGGCGAGGGCGGCGGCCATGTCGATGCCGAAAGCCGCATGCGCCTGCGTTCGATCGACGTGCAGCTTCTGCGCATCCTCGAGGAAATCAGCGCCGGCCGGCAGGAAAGCATGACCGAACTGCGGGCCGAGATCGCCGCGCTCACCCGCGCGGTGCGGCAGCTTGGCGGCGGGCGGGGCTGACATGGCTCTTTCGCGCCGCGCCACCCGCAACGTTTCCTCGTCGATCTGGCCGGGATTCGTCGACGCGATGACGGCGTTGCTGATCGTGCTGATCTTCGTGCTGACGATCTTCATGGTGGTGCAGTTCATCCTGCGCGAAACCATTTCCGGTCAGGCCGACGAGCTGAAATCGCTCTCGGCGCAGGTGGCCGAACTGGCCGACGCGCTGGGCATGGAGCGTGGCCGCACCGCCGAGCTGACCGGGCAGGTGAACAGCCTCACCGCCTCGCTCGAGGCAGCCCGCGGCGAGGCCGAGAAGCAGGCGGCGCTGATTGCCTCGCTCACTTCGCAGATCGAGGCGAAGGATGCGAAACTGGCCGAGCAGGCGGGGCGCATCAGCAGCTTCGAGGCGCAGGTGGCGGCGCTGATCGCCGAGCGCGACAAGGCGGTGGCAAAGGGCGCCGAACTCGCCGCCACGATCGGCGATCTGGAGGCGGCGCGGGCGAAGCTCATTTCCGAGCAGGAGGCGCTGAACCTCGCCCTCGCCAAGGCCCGCGACGAGATCGACGCACAGGCCGAAGCCGCCCGCCTTGCCGCCGCCCGGCGCGAGGCGCTCGAGGCGATGGTCGCCGAGATGACCGCGAAGCTGAAAGACCGCGAGACCTCGCTCGCCGATGCCCTTGCCCGGCTTGAGAGCAGCGAAAAGAAGGCCGAGGGGCTTTCGGCGCGGGTCGGCGAGCTGGAAGCCTCGCTCTCGGAGAAGGAGCGCGCGCGCCTCGAAGAGGCCGCCGCAGCCGAAGCGCTGCGCCAGAAGCTGGCCGATGCGCGCACCCAGCTCACCGAGGCCGAGAAGGCGCGCCTTGCCGAGATCGCCGCCGCCGAGGCGCTGCGCAAGAAGCTGGCCGAATCGAAGGACGAGCTGACGGCGATGACCCTCGCCCTCGAAGAACAGCGCAAGAAGGCCGAGGAAACGCTCACCCTGCTGGCCGCTGCCGAGTCCGCACGCAAGGATCTCGACAAGAAGCTTGCCGAGGCGCTTTTGGGCCTCGAGACCCTGAAAACCGAGAATGCCGGGCTGAGCGACCGGCTCGCGCAGTCGGATGCCGAGCGCGACGCGCTCAACGCCCAGCTGGCCGCGGCGCTCGCCAAGGCGCAGGGGGTCGAGGCGCAAAAGGCCGATCTCGAGGCGCGTCTTGCCGAGGCCGAAGCCAGCAAGGAAGAGATCACCCGACGGCTCACCGCCGCCCTTGCCGAGGCGCAGAAGCTGCGCGAGACCGGCGCCGATCAGGAGGCGCTTCGCCAGCAGCTCGAAGCGGCCCTTGCCGCCCGCCTTGCCGCCGAGAACAAGGCCACCGAGGCGCTGAGCGAGGCCGACCGCAAGGCGGCGCTGCTCGCCGCGGCCAACAAGGCACTGGCCGAAGAAAAGGCCGTCTCGGCCGAGGCGCAGCGCAAGGTCGCCCTTCTCAACGAGCAGATTGCCGCCCTGCGCGCCCAGCTCGGGGTTCTGCAACGCACGCTCGACGAGTCCGCCGCCCGCGATGCCGCCGCGCAGGTGCAGATCGACGCGCTCGGCTCGAAGCTGAACGCCGCGCTCGCGCAGGTGGCCGCCGAGGAGCGGCGCCGGGCCGAGCTGGAAGAGGCCGAGCGCAAGCGCCTCGAGGAAGAGGCCCGCCGCCTTGCCGAGGAAAAGAAGAACCTCGAAACCTACAAGTCGGAATTCTTCGGGCGGCTGCGCCAGATTCTGGGTGACCGCGAAGGCGTGCGGATCGTCGGAGACCGGTTCGTTTTCTCGTCGGAAGTGCTCTTTGCCCCGGGCAAGGCCGACCTTTCCGAAGAGGGCAAGGCGCAGATCGCCCGGGTGGCGGCGATCCTTTCCGAGGTGGCCGACGAGATTCCGCCGGAAATCGACTGGATCGTGCGCGTCGACGGGCATACCGACAAGACGAAGCTCGGCCCGAACAGCCCCTACAAGTCGAACTGGGAGCTGAGCACCGCCCGTGCGCTCTCGGTCGTCGAATACATGATCGACGAGCTCGGCTTCCCGCCCAACCGTCTCGCCGCGACGGGCTTTGGGGAATTCCAGCCCGTGGCGAAGGGCGACAGCAAGGAAGCCTATGCGGCCAACCGGCGGATCGAGCTGAAGCTTACCGAGAAGTGACCTCGAAGCGCGATGCGCGGCGGGCAACGGTTTCGCCGCCCCGCACGAGGCGGGCCGAGATCGTCCAGACCCCGGTTTCCCATGGCGCATTGCCGGCCTTGCGCCCCACGGCGCGGAACAGCCGCGCCTGGCTGCGCTCGAGCGGCAGATCGCGGGCGATGAAGACGGCGCCGGAGGGCGTGCGCAGCTCGATTTGGAGCCTGTCGCCGGCGCGCGCGCCCCAGACATGGGCCCAGCCGACGAGCGCCGGTGCCGACGCGGGCAGGGCAGGGTGCGCCGCGTCACCCGACTTGATGGCGGAAAAGTCCGGCAGGCCGGGGGCGGCGCCGACGGCGGCAATCCCGCCGGGCGCGTAGCCGATGGGCTCTTGCCAGAGGCTTTCGCCGCCGCCGCAGGTCTCGGCCCCGTTGGCGGCAAACGGGTCGATGACCTGCCCGTTGTGGCGCAGCGAAAGATGCAGGTGCGGAAACTCGGTGCGCCCGGACAGGCCGACGCGGCCAAGGGCGGTTCCCGCCGCGACGCGCGCACCGCGCCCCACCGTGATCGAGCCCGATTTCAGGTGGCAATACTGGGTTTCCCAGCCGTCGCCATGGGCGATGACCACGCCGTTGCCGCAATCCTTGCCCGCCAGAACCTCGGGCGCGGTGCCGTCAAGCCCCGTATCGGGCATGCCGTCGCGCACCGCCTTGACGACTCCGCCGGCGGCGGCCCGCACCGTGACGCCCCGGGCCATGTCGGCGAGGGTCGGCAGGGCGAAATCGGTGCCCTTGTGGCCGTCATAGGTCAGCCCGCCGCAGGCGAAATCGCGCGCGCCGGGGCCGGGGTCTTCGTCGACGTAGTTCTGGATGAAGCAGGTCTCGCCCAGCCGGCAATCGACGGGCAGCGCCAGCCGCGGCGCCTCTGCCCGGGCTGGCGCCGCGAGCAGCACCGCGACGAGCAGAAGCGTCGACAGGGCAGGGCTGATTCCCCGGACGCCGCCCATGGCGCGCCCGTTCGCCCCGGCCTGCCCTTTCCGACCCAGCACTCTCAGTCGGCCGTGAGCAGCGGCGGCTTGCCTTTCGATTCGAGGCGCGCCTTCTCCGGCTCGACGATCTCGAGATGGAGCGCGCCATCCCGGACCGTGACCCGGACGATGCCCCCCTTGGTGAGCTTGCCGAACAGCAGCTCTTCCGACAGCGGCTTCTTGATGTGTTCCTGGATCGTGCGGGCCAGCGGGCGCGCGCCCATCTTGTCGTCATAGCCGCGCTCGGCCAGCCATTCGGCCGCATCGCTGCCCAGTTCGATGGTCACGTTGCGATCCATGAGCTGCGCCTCGAGCTGGAGCACGAATTTCTCGACCACCTGCAGGATCACCTCCTTGCCGAGCGGCGCGAAGGCGATGACGGCATCGAGGCGGTTGCGGAACTCGGGGCTGAAGGTGCGCTCGATGGCGGCGGTGTCTTCGCCCTCGCGCCGGGCCCGGCCGAAGCCGATGGCCTCTTTCGCCTGTTCCTGCGCGCCCGCGTTCGAGGTCATGATCAGCACGACGTTGCGGAAATTGACCGTCCGCCCGTTGTGGTCGGTCAGCTCGCCGTGGTCCATCACCTGCAGGAGGATGTTGAACACGTCCGGGTGCGCCTTCTCGATTTCGTCGAGCAGGAGCACGCAATGCGGGTTCTGATCGACCCCGTCGGTCAGCAGGCCGCCCTGATCGAAGCCGACATAGCCCGGCGGCGCGCCGATCAGCCGCGAGACGGCGTGTTTCTCCATGTATTCGGACATGTCGAAGCGCAGCAGCGGCACGCCGAGATTGTCGGCCAGCTGCTTGGCGACTTCCGTCTTGCCGACGCCCGTCGGACCGGCGAAGAGGTAGTTGCCGATGGGCTTTTCGGGCTCGCGCAGGCCGGCGCGCGAGAGCTTGATGGCACTGGCCAGCGCCTCGATCGCCGCGTCCTGGCCGAAGACCACGCGCTTGAGCTTGCCCTCGAGATCGCGCAGCGTTTCGGCATCGTCCTTCGAGACGTTCTTCGGGGGCACACGGGCGATCTTCGCGACGATGTCCTCGATGTCCTTGACCCCGATCGACTTCTTGCGCTTCGAGGCGATGCGCAGATGCTGGGCGGCGCCGGCCTCGTCGATCACGTCGATGGCCTTGTCGGGCAACTTGCGGTCATTGATGTAGCGGCTCGAAAGCTCCACCGCCGCCTTGATCGCGTCATTGGTATACTTGATGTTGTGGTGTTCCTCG
>RFKM01000265.1 GCA_003694465.1 Alphaproteobacteria bacterium | reverse complement strand
GCTGGGTCGGGTGCCAGCCCGTCCAGCGCCCGGCGCGCAGCAGGCGCTCCCCCTCCCCGGCCCGGCGCGCGGTGGCCAGCAGCAGGGTCAGGGCAAGGTCGGCGGTGGCGTCGGTCAGCACGCCGGGGGTGTTCGTGACCGCGATGCCCCGGGCGCGGGCGGCATCGACGTCAATATGGTTGTAGCCGACGCCGAAATTGGCCAGCAGGCGGGTGCGGACCTGCCCGGCGCGCGAAAGGGTTTCGGCCGAAAGCGCGTCGCCCAGCGTCGGCAGGATCGCGTCATAGGCGCCGAGCGCCTCTTCGAGCTCGGGCGCCGTCATCGGGGTGGTTTCAGCGCGCACGTCAACCTCGGCGAGCGCCCGCAGCGGCCGCGTCACCTCGTCGGGCAGCGGGCGGGTGACGAGAACCCGCTTCATCAGAACATCCTTGCGCCGTCGGGGACGGGATGATCGGGGCCGAGCAGCACCACCTCCCCGGCCTCGTCCGGCAGGCCCAGCACCAGAACCTCGGACATGAAACGCCCGATCTGCCGGGGCGGGAAGTTGACCACCGCGATCACCGCACGCCCGATCAGCGCCTCGGGGGTGTAATGGGCCGTGATCTGGGCCGAAGACTTTTTCACCCCGATCTCGGGGCCGAAGTCTATGCGGAGCTTGATCGCGGGCTTGCGCGCCTCGGGATAGGGTTCGGCCTCGATGACGGTGCCCTTGCGGATGTCGACCTTGAGAAAGTCGTCGAAGGTGATCTGCGGCGTGGTCATCGGCCAAGCTCCCGGCTGCGGTTGGCGGCGGCGGCGACGGCGCGGCGCATGAGCGGGGCAAGGCCCTTTTCCTCGTCCATCAGCACGCCCAGCGCGGCGGCGGTGGTGCCGCCCGGCGAGGTGACGTTGCGGCGCAGCTGCGCCGGCTCTTCATCGGCGGCCTCGGCCAGCGCGCCGGCCCCGGCCACCGTCGCCTTGGCAAGGGCCATGGCGAGGTCGGGCGCGAGGCCCTCGGCAACGCCGGCGGCGGCCATCGCCTCGATGAGCAGGAAGACATAGGCCGGGCCTGAGCCCGAAAGCGCCGTCACCGCATCCATCTGCGCTTCGTCAGAGAGGCGCACCACCTGCCCCACCGCCTTCAGCAGCGTTTCGGCAAGGTCGATCTGCGCCGCGCTGGCATGGGCATTGCCGATGATCGCGGTGATCCCGCGCCCGATCGCCGCCGGCGTGTTGGGCATCGCCCGCACCACCGGCGTTCGCGCCCCGAGCGCCGCCTCGAAAGCGGCAATCGGCGTGCCCGCGGCGATGGAGAGCACCAGCGTTTCGCCATTGCCGAGCGCGGCGAGACCGGGCAGCGCCTCGCCCATCATCTGCGGCTTGACCGCCACGACCACGACCGCCGGGCGCGCCGGCAGACCTTCGTTGAGATGCAGCCCCGGGCGCGACTTCAGCCAGTCGGACGGGTTGGGGTCGATCACCCAGACGGCGCCGGGCGGCAGGCCGCTTTCGAGCCACCCGGCGAGCATCGCCGAGCCCATCTTTCCGCATCCGAGCAGAACGAGGCCCCTGGCCGCGACATCCTCCATGCTCATGCCCCCTCCTCTTTCGTTACGCGGCCAGACTAGTGGGAAGTCTTGCCCGCGAAAACCGCGAAAGGCCCCTCTCGCGGCGGAAGGGGCCTTCGGAAAGCTTGCCGCACGCGTTCGCGGAACTCAGGCGCGCCCGTAGGCCTCGGCGATGGCCACCTGCATGGCCTCCTCGACCGGCGTGTCGCTCCAGCTTGCCAGCTGGAACGCCGGGTAGAAGCGTTCGCAATTGGCGATGGCCGAGCCGAGAAGCCGGCCGAGCTGTTCGGCCCCGGCAACCTGCCCGCCGGCCAGCACCAGCCCGTAGCGATAGACCATCAGGCGCTGTTCTTGCCAGTAGGTAAACGCGCCCGACCAGCACATGTCATTGGTCTGGTTGAGCATTTCGTAAAGGCGCGGGAGGCTTTCCTCGGGCGGCTCCATCTCGAAGGTGACAATGAGGCGCAGCGTCTCGTCCACCGCGCTCCAGGCGAGGGTGACCGAATAGGTCCGCCACTGGCCCTCGACCGCCATGGCGATCTGGTCTTCCGCGACCCGGTCGAAATCCCACGCGTGATGCTCGGCGAGCGTCTCGACGATGTCGATCGGATGCAGGTCTTCGATTTCGAGATATTGTTCGGCCGCCGACATGGCTGTCCCTTTCTGCTCGAAACGCTCTTGTGACCTTCGGCCCACAAGAGCTTGGTGCCTTCACCGGGTATGGCGTCTTCCGCGCCGTATCCCTACGAGATATGGTGTGCCATTCGCGGAGTCCTGTAAAGCGGAAATCATTTTTTCCTTGATTTTTTTGCGAATCGAGTCGCGTCGCGACTCACCGCTTGCACAAATCGAACATTTCCGGCGGCCAGGGCTGCCCTTTCGCCACCGCAAGACCTTGCCGAAACCGCCCGTTCCTGCAAAACCATGCCCGGAAAATGCAGAAAGGAACCGCCATGTCTGCCCCGATCTGGACCCCGTCCGAAAGCCGCGTGCGCGACAGCGAGATCACCCGTTTCAACCGTTTCGTGAATGACCGGCACGGCACCAACCTTGCCTCGGGAAGCGACCTGAGAGACTGGGCGCTGACCGACCGGGGCGCGTTCTGGTCTGCGGTGTGGGACCATTTCGGCGTCATCGGCGAGAAGGGCGAAGCGCCGTGGATCACCGGCTCGGGAATGCTGGGCGAGCGCTTCTTTCCCGGCGCATCGCTGAACTTTGCCGAGAATCTCCTCGGGCTGGGCGGGCGCGAGGATGGCGAGGTTGCGCTGGTCTTCCGGGGCGAGGACAAGGCCGCCTTTTCGTGGACATGGGGCGATCTGCGCCGCGAGGTTTCGCGCCTTCAGCAGGCGCTGGCGAGGGCCGGCGTCACGGCCGGCGACCGGGTGGCGGGGCTCTTGCCGAACCGGCCCGAGAGCATCGCGGCAATGCTGGCGGCGGTCTCGCTGGGGGCGACGTGGTCGTCGGCCTCGCCGGATTTCGGCACTCGCGCCGTGCTCGACCGCTTCGCCCAGATCGAACCGAAGGTGCTCTTCACCACCGATGGCTACTGGTACAACGGCAAGCGCATCGAGATCGGCGAAAAGCTGGGCGAGATCCGGGCCGGGCTGCCCAGCGTCGGCGCCGTGGTGGTGATCGACTATCTCGGCGAAGCTGCCGAGGTGGCTTCCGGCCTCGAGGGCGGCACCACGTGGGAGGCGTTTCTTGCCGGCGAGACGCCAGCCCCCCTCGCCTTCACGCGCCTGCCCTTCGACCATCCGCTCTACATCCTGTTTTCCTCCGGCACCACGGGCGCGCCGAAGTGCATCGTTCACCGCGCCGGGGGGGTGCTGCTCCAGCACCTCAAGGAGCTCGGCCTGCACGGCGACGTGAAGCCCGGCGACCGGCTGTTCTACTTCACCACGCTCGGCTGGATGATGTGGAACTGGCTGGCCTCGGGGCTGGCGCGGGGCGCGCGGCTGATGCTCTATGACGGCTCGCCCTTCGCCACCGGCCCCGACATGCTCTGGCGCTTTGCCGCCGAAGAGGGGTTCACCCATTTCGGCACCTCGGCAAAATATATCGAGACGCTGCGCAAGTCGGGCTTCCGGCCGGCCGAGGCCGGGGGCATCGAGGCGCTGCGCACGATCTTCTCCACCGGCTCTCCCCTGCTCGCCCACGAGTTCGATTTCGTCTACGAGGCGATCAAGCCCGACGTGCATCTTGCCTCGATCTCGGGCGGCACCGACATCGTTTCCTGTTTCGTCGGCGGCGATCCCACCGCCCCGGTCTGGCGCGGCGAGATTCAGGG
>RFKM01000264.1 GCA_003694465.1 Alphaproteobacteria bacterium | reverse complement strand
GTAGTTGACATAGGCCTGATAGTCGCGATCGGTTTCGGCAATGCGCGTGGCGAGATAGGGGCCGGCAAGGCCATCGACGGCAAGGGCCGGACCGGCACCGGCCATCAGGCCCAGGGCAAGTGCCGCCGGACGCAGGAAACTGGTCAAATGCAAAACGAACCCCCTCGACGTGCCATCCCCACCTATCTAGTCGGGCCGCCCCGCCGGCGCAACGTCAACGCCGCCGGCGGGGGCCGGGGCGCGGCGCGGGCGCCCGGCGCTCACATGTTGCCGTAGTTCGGCCCGTCGCCCCCCTGCGGCACCGTCCAGGTGATGTTCTGGCTCGGGTCCTTGATGTCGCAGGTCTTGCAGTGCACGCAGTTCTGGAAGTTGATCTGGAACTTCGGCCCCTGCTCCCCCTCGATCACCTCGTAGACGCCGGCCGGGCAATAGCGCTGCGCCGGCTCGTCGTATTCCGGCAGGTTCACCCGGATCGGAATCTCCGGATCGGCCAGCTTGAGGTGGCAGGGCTGGCTTTCCTCGTGGTTGGTGGCCGAAAAGGCAACGTTGGTCAGCCGGTCGAAGGAGATCTTGCCGTCGGGCTTCGGGTAGTCGATCTTCGGGAAATCGCGCGCCTTGCCGGTGGCCGCGGAATCCGACTTCTTGTGATGCAGCGTGCCGAAGAGCGAGACCTTGAAGATGGTCTGGAACCACATGTCGAAACCGCCGAGCATCAGGCCGACGCGCAGGCCGAAGCGCGTCATCAGCGGCTTGACGTTGCGCACCGGCTTGAGGTCGGCGGCGACCGGACCGGTGCGCAGGTTCACCTCGTAGGCCTCGAGCACGTCGCCCTCGCGCCCGGCGGCGATCGCCTCGGCGGCGGCCTCGGCGGCGGCAATGCCCGAGAGCATGGCGTTGTGGTTGCCCTTGATGCGGGCATAGTTCACCAGCCCGACGCTGTCGCCGAGCAGGGCACCGCCGGGGAAGACCGATTTCGGCATCGACTGCCAGCCGCCGGCGCTGACGGCGCGCGCGCCATAGGCCACGCGCTTGCCGCCCTCGAGCAGGGCCTTGACCTTCGGATGATGCTTCATCCGCTGAAATTCCATGTAGGGGTAGAGGTGCGGGTTCTCGTAATTGAGGTGCACGATCAGCCCGAGGAACAGCTGGTTGTTCTCGGCATGGTAGATGAAGCCGCCGCCCGACGCGTTCTTGCCCAGCGGCCAGCCCATCAGGTGGGTGACGCGGCCTTCGTCGTGTTTGGCCGGGTCGATCTCCCAGATTTCCTTCATGCCGATGCCGAATTTCTGGAAATCGCGCCCGTCGCAGAGGTTGAAGCGGTGCATCACCTGCTTGGAGAGCGAGCCGCGCGCGCCCTCGGCGAGGAAGACGTATTTGCCGTGCAGTTCCATGCCGGGCTCGTAGGCCGGGCCGGGGGTTCCGTCGGGGTTCTTGCCGAATTCGCCGGCAACCACCCCCTTGACCGATCCGTCCTCGCGCAGCACCAGCTCGGAGCACGACATGCCGGGATAGATTTCGACGCCAAGCTCCTCGGCCTGCTCGGCCAGCCAGCGCGTCACCAGCCCCATCGAGACGATGTATTTGCCGTGGTTCGACATCAGCGGCGGCATCGGCCAGGTGGGGATCGAGAAGCCGCCCTTCTCGGAAAGCATCAGGAACTCGTCCTTCGTCACCTCGGTCTTTACCGGGGCGTTCTTCTCCTTCCAGTCGGGGATCAGCGCATCCAGCCCGACCGGGTCGAACACCGCGCCCGAGAGGATGTGGGCGCCGACTTCCGAGCCCTTTTCCAGCAGAACGACGTTCAGCTCCGGGTTGATCTGCTTGAGACGGATCGCCGCCGAAAGGCCGGCCGGCCCTGCCCCGACGATGACAACGTCGACTTCCATCGCTTCGCGTTCAATCTCGGCCATCGCCATCCTCCCTGCGCGGTTTCGCACTCGATAGCCGCCCGCCGTTTTGCGGTCAATCGTTCATGGGAAACGGGCCGTGGCGTCATTCCGGCGGGCGAGTCGGGCCGGCGCGAGGGTTACTCGGCGGCGACGAGCGCCCCGGCGGGGTCGGTGCTGGAAACCGCACTGCGGAGGGCCTCGCGCCGGCGCAGCCAGGCCCAGACGCCGGTCACCGCGGCGATGGAGAAATAGCCGTCGATCGCATAGTGCCAGCCGAGATAGACCGAGAGGAAAAGGTAGGTTGCAACAAGCGCCACGCTCATCGGCGCAAGAAAGCGCCAGCGGTCATAGAGGTAAAGGGCGATGACCGTTGCCATGGCGAGATGCACCGAGGGGAAGGCCGAGATGCCCGATCCGGCCTCCTGCGCGCCGGTGACATAGGCCTGCCAGAGCCGCTCCTGAATGGCGCCCATCCGGCTGTCGGCCACGCCGGACTGCGCCAGGGCATGGGCGAGGCCGGCGAAACCGTCGCCGCCGAGCAGACGGTCGTGATAGACCGGCCCTGCCGAGAGCAGCGCCAGGGCGACGATGTTGCCAAGCACGATCCAGGCGAAGGCGTGCAGCCGGATGAAACGATTGACCCGCTCGGCATCGCCATCGGTCAGGATCAGCAGCACGGGCAGGAACATGGCCGGCATGGCCCACAGGTCGAAATAGATCCGGCCGGCCAGGGCAGCGTCGATCCAGGGCTCGAGCCGGTGGGCCAGCGCCCAGGGATCATGGCCGAAATGCAGCGCCCGGTCGGTGGCGGCGAGCATGCCGTCGGCCCAGAAGGGCTGGATGTGCGGCATGGTGGTCTTGAGCATGGTGAAGACAAGGAAGAAGGCCATCGAGAGGAATACTGCCACCACCGCCTGGCTCAGCCGGCGCAGCCGGTCGCCCCGGGGCACGAAGGCCAGCATCAGGCCGAGCACCGGCAGCGCCCAGCTTCCGATCGTCACGAAGAGCGTCAGAGAGGCCGGCAGGCGCTGGGCGATCTCGCCGAGCAGGCGCAGCGGGTCGTCGCGGAACACGGTCACGACGAGGCTGCCGGCGAGAAGGTAGAAGAAGGTGATTCGCGCCAACAAGGCCATTGCAAACCTCTCGAGAATGCTTTTCTTTCGGGGAGAACGCGCCCCGCTCCGGGGCGTTCTGCATGAAGAATTCGACGATATTGGGGCAGGCGCAGGAATTTCCCGTGCCGTCCCGCGACGAACAGGAATACCGCCCGATGGAAAAGATACTGATCACCCGCGCGGGGCACGCCGCGCTGAACGAGGAATTGAAGGCGCTGAAGACGGTCGACCGGCCGGCGGTCATCAAGGCCATCGCCGAGGCGCGCGCCCATGGGGACCTGTCGGAAAATGCCGAGTATCATGCAGCGCGCGAGAAGCAGAGCTTCATCGAGGGGCGGGTCAAGGAGCTGGAAGCCATTCTTGCCCTGGCCGAGGTGATCGACCCGACGAAACTTTCGGGAGGCGTGAAGTTCGGCGCCACGGTGACGCTCGTCGACGAAGACACCGATGAAGAGCGCACCTATCAGATCGTGGGCGAGCCCGAGGCCGATCTCGAGAAGGGCAAGCTCAACATCAAGTCGCCGCTGGCGCGGGCATTGATCGGCAAGGAAGAAGGTGATTCGGTAGAAGTGCGGACGCCGGGCGGCGAAAAGAGCTACGAGATCGTGTCGATCGAGTTCGTCTGAACCGCCCATCGGAGGGGCACATGGCCGCTGAAAGACAAGACCGTCAGGCCGATTTCAGCATGTTCGGCCGCAGCCCGAAGCGCCGCCTCGGGCTCAGCGAGGTCATGGCGCTGGTGCTCTCGGTTCTGTGGCTTCTGGGCTGCGTGGCCTATTTCATCTTCGCGGGGGCCAACCCGGAAAAGGCCCCCGACGCCCTGCGCTTCGTCGTCACGCTTGTGGCGGTTGCCCTGCCGGTGGCGGTGCTCTGGCTGGCGGCCTCGGCGGCGCGTTCGGCGCGGATCATGCGCGAGGAAAGCGCCCGCCTGCAGGCGGCGCTCAACGCCATGCGGCAGAGCTTCGTCGAGGCGCAGCACGCCCATGTCCTTGGCCAGCGCCCGCTCGATCTGACCCGAAAGCTCGAGGAAATCGCCGAGAAACAGCAGCGCACCGAAGATGCCCTCGCCACCTTCGTTTCGGCCCGCCCGGCGATGGAATCGCGCCTTGCCCCGCCGCGCCCGATGAAGACGGTGCCGGAGCCAGCCGCCGCCGAAACCGCCGATGGCCAGCCGGAACTGGCGCTTGAAACCGGGGCAGCTCCGGCATCGGCCCCAGTCTCGCCCGACGATCTGATCCGGGCGATCAACTTCCCCGAGAATGCCGAGGACGAGGCCGGGTTTGCCGCCCTGCGCCGGGCTCTGGCCGATCGCAAGGTGGCCTCGCTGATCCAGGCAGCGCAGGACGTGCTGACCCTGCTGGCACAGGACGGGATCTACATGGACGATCTGCGCCCCGACATTGCCCGCCCAGAGGTCTGGCGGCGTTTTGCCGCCGGGGAGCGTGGCCGGGCGGTGGCGCCGCTGGGCGGCATCCGCGACCGCTCCTCGCTGGCGCTGACTGCCGGGCGGATGCGGGAAGACCCGATTTTCCGCGATGCCGCCCACCATTTCCTGCGCCGCTTCGACGAGATGCTGGTTGCCGTGGAGCCGGACCTGTCCGACGAGCAGCTGGCCCGTTTCGGAACCACCCGCACCGCCCGCGCCTTCATGCTGATCGGTCGGGTCACGCACACCTTCGGCTGAGCGTTTCGCCCTACAGGCCGAAACCGGAAAGCGGAAGGAACGAGACCTGATCGCCCGGCGCGATCTCCTGCGCGTCTTCGCTGATTTCGACGAGCCCCTCGGCCCAGGCCAGCGACGAGATCATTCCCGAACTGTCGGACCGGAACAGCTCGGCCCGCCCCTCGGTATCGAGCCGGGCGCGCAGGAATTCGCGCCGTCCCTTGCGCTTGGCCAGCGAAAAGGCGGCCGGAACCGTGAAGCCGATCGGCTCGAGCCAGCGCCCGCCCCCCAGCACCGAAAGCGACGGCCGGGCGAAGAGCAGCGCGGTGACGAAGGCCGAAACCGGGTTTCCGGGCAGGCCGAACACCGGCATCTGCCGCCATTGCGCCAGCACCAGCGGCT
>RFKM01000033.1 GCA_003694465.1 Alphaproteobacteria bacterium | reverse complement strand
TTGCAGGACGATTTCGTCTTTATCTGAGGCCGCGGGACGCGGGCCTGGACTGTCGCCGCGCAACGCATTCGGGCGCGCCCTGCCCGGTCGCACCGAAGGCGCGCGACGAGTGCCTGCCGCGGTGGTCGGCATCAGCGGCGCGGGCGCGTGGCGGCCCGGGCATGCGCCCACCACGGGGCGGGCGCGAGGCGCGTCAGAAGGCCTCGGGGCGGGCCTCGCGGGCCATGTGGTCGAGCACCGCGTTGGCGAATTTCGGCTCTTCGCCCTCGGGGAAGAAGGCGCGGGCCACGTCGACGAATTCCGAGATCACCACCTTCGGCGGGGTGCGCCCCTGCACGAGTTCGGCCCCGCCGGCGCGGAAGATCGCCCGCAACGTCGGGTCGATGCGGGAAATCGGCCATTTCGCCACCAGCGCCCGGTCGGTCATCTGGTCGATGCGGGCCTGTTCGTTCACGGCGGTCTCGAGCAGGGCGCGGAACAGGTCGAGATCGGCCTCGGCCATCTGCCCCTCCTCGAGCGTCTCGCCGAAGCGGAACTTCTCGAACTCGGCCACCACCGCGTCGACGGTCTGGCCGGTGCTTTCCATCTGGAACAGCGCCTGAACGGCGAAAAGCCGCGCCGCCGCCCGCATCTGCCGGCGCTGGTTGCCCGAAAGCGTCATGCCGCGCCTCCGTTCCCGCCGTTGCCACCCGCGATGCGGTATTCCTCACGCGGGCCGCCAAAGCCCACCGGGCGCCCGCCGCCGCCCCAGCGCCGGTGCAGCGCGATCAGGTGCAGCGCCGCCGCCGCCGCGCCGCCGCCCTTGTTCTGCCCGGCCACCTCGGCGCGCACCAGCGCCTGATCGCGGTTCTCGACGGTGAGAATGCCGTTGCCGATGGCCAGCCCCTGAAGGCCCAGCAGCATCAGCCCGCGAGAGCTGTCGTTGCAGACGGTTTCGTAATGGGTGGTCTCGCCCCGGATCACGCAGCCGAGGGCCACGAAACCGTCGAAATTCGAAAGCCGGTCGGCCGCGGCGATGGCCGGCGGGATTTCCAGCGCCCCGGGCACCTCGACAAGGTCCCACGCGGCGCCGGCGGCCTCGATCTCGGCCTTTGCCCCGGCGACCAGCGCATCGGTGATGTCCTTGTAATAGGGGGCGACGACGATCAGGAGTTTCGTCGGCCGGTCCACCGGCGGCGTCGGCAGGACATTGTGCTCTTCGGCGGCGGCCATCAGGCTTTGTCTCCCCGGATCGGATGGGTTCCTTCGATGCTGAGGTCATAGGCCTCGAGGCCGACCACCTTGGGCATCGGGCTGTCGGTCAGGAGGGTCAGCCGGCGCACGCCAAGCGCCGAGAGGATCTGCGCCCCGAGCCCGTATTGGCGCAGGATCTGCGGATGCACCACGCCATCGACGGCCAGCTGCATGCCCGGGTTGCGCAGCAGCACCACCACCCCGCGCCCGGCTTCGGCGATGATCTCCATCGCCCGGTGCAGCTCGTCCGAAGGCGCCGGCCCGAGGCCGAGCACGTCTTCGAGAATGTTCAGGCTGTGCATGCGCACCAGCACCGGCGCCTCGCCAGACAGGTCGCCCTTGGTCAGGGCGATATGCTCGGTGCCCTGGGTCTCGTCGGCAAAGACGCGCATGCACCACTTGCCGCCGAACTCCGAGGTGACCTCCTTGCGCGCGGTCTCGCGCACGAGGTTGTCGTGGCGCCGGCGGTAGGCGATCAGGTCGGAAATCGTGCCCACCTTCAGCCCGTGTTTCTGGGCAAAGGAAACCAGCTCCGGCAGCCGCGCCATGGTGCCGTCGTCGTTCATGATCTCGCAGATCACGCCGGCGGGCTGCAGACCGGCAAGGCGGGCGATGTCGACCGCCGCCTCGGTGTGCCCGGCGCGCACCAGCACGCCCCCCGCCCGCGCCCGCAGCGGGAAGACATGGCCCGGGGTGGCGATGTCGGCCGGGCCCTTGGTCGGGTCGATGGCCACGGCGACGGTGCGCGCCCGGTCATGGGCCGAAATGCCGGTGGTCACCCCCTCGCGCGCCTCGATCGAGACGGTGAAGGCGGTTTCGTGGCGCGAGGCGTTCTGCGTCGACATCAGCGGCAGGCCGAGGGCGTCGATCCGCTCGCCGGTCAGGGCAAGGCAGATCAGCCCGCGCCCGTAGGTGGCCATGAAGTTGATCGCCTCGGGCGTGGCCATCTGGGCCGGAATCACCAAGTCGCCCTCGTTCTCGCGGTCTTCATGGTCGACGAGGATGAACATGCGCCCGTTGCGCGCCTCCTCGAGGATCTCCTCGGTCGGCGAAATCGCGTCTTTCCAGTCGATTTCCACCGGCCCGGGGCTGGCATGGGGGTTGGACTGCGGCATCTGTCTTCCCTTTTCGTCTCGCGGTCAGATAACCGCTTGCGCGCGGGTTTGCCAGCGCAAAGCACGCGCAATTTCGACCGGCTCCCGCTGCCTCCAAGCGGGGGGCGCCCCGCCGCGCCGGCCTCAGCCCTCGGCCTCGCGCAGCCGGGCGACGTAGCGCGCCAGCATGTCGATCTCGAGATTGACGCGCGCGCCCGGGGTCACCTCGCCCCATGTCGTCGCCGCCTTGGTGTGCGGGATGAGATTGACGCCGAACTGAGCACCCTCGACCTCGTTGACGGTGAGCGATGTGCCGTTCAGCGCCACCGAGCCCTTCGGGGCGATGAAGCGGGCAAGCTCTTCCGGGGCTCTGAGGCGCACGCGGGTGCTCGCGCCCTCTTCGTCCACCGAGACGACCTCGGCAACGCCATCGACATGGCCCGAGACGATGTGCCCGCCGAGCTCGTCGCCCACCCTCAGCGCCCGCTCGAGGTTGACGCGCCGCCCCTCGGACCATTCGCCGAGATTGGTCCGCGCAAGCGTTTCGGCCGAAATCTCGACCTCATACCACCCCGGCCCGAGATCGACGACCGTGAGGCAGACGCCGTCGGAAGCGATCGAGGCGCCGATGTCGATCAAAGCGGTGTCGTAGCCGGTTTCGATGCGCGCGCGCAGGCCCGACCCGCGCTCGACCTTCACGACCCGGCCGACATCGGTGATGATCCCTGTGAACATGCCCTTCTCCCTTTGCCCCGCGCCGCCGTTCGCGCGCGGGCAGCCCCTAAGGTGCGCCGGCGTTTACCGGGTTTCAACCCCTTGCCGGCAGGCTGACACGCGTGGGCCACATTGGTGCCGGATTGGTGGGCGAAACTGGCGCCGGGGCGTGACAAGGCGCGCCCGCTCGCGCAGGATGGCGGCGCGCGCCCAGACGTGGGCGGCGGCAAGACCACACGAGGCCGCGAAACGAGGCAGGGGCCGGGCAGGCAAAGGCATGAAAGACACGGGCTCGAAAGTTCAGACACTCACCGGCGCGCCGGCCGAAGCGCGGGGCGGAGGCGCGCGCCCGGACGACGGCGCTGGGCGGGCCTTCCTCTTCCTTCAGGGCCCGCACGGGCCGTTCTTTGCCCGGCTCGCAGAGATGCTGCGCGCCGCCGGTGCCGAGGTCTGGCGCGTCGGTTTCAACCGCGGCGACGAAGCCTTCTGGCCCGACAAGGCCCGCTACATCGCCCACACCGGCCCGCAGGAAGGCTGGCCCGCGGCGCTCGAGCACATCCTGCGCGAAAAGGCGATCACCGACATCGTGCTCTATGGCGACACGCGCTTCATCCACGCCGTGGCGGTCGAGCAGGCACGCGCGGCGGGGCTCACGGTCCATGTCTTCGAGGAAGGCTACCTGCGCCCCTACTGGGTCACCTATGAGCGCGGCGGCTCCAACGGCAATTCGCGCCTGATGGACACGAGCCTTGCCGAGATGCGCGCCGCCCTCTCGGGAAGCGGCGCCGACATCCCCCGTCCCCCGGCCCGCTGGGGCGACATGCGCCAGCACATCTTCTACGGCGCGCTCTATCACTGGTTCGTCATGTTCCGGAACCGGCGTTACCGGGGCTTTCGCCCCCACCGGGCCCTGCCGGTAACGGCCGAATTCCGCCTCTACCTGCGCCGGCTGCTCCTGATGCCGGCCATCGCCGCCGAACGCTGGGCCGCCACCGCCCGGGTGCGCCGGGGCGGCTTTCCCTACCACCTCGTGCTGCTCCAGCTCGAACACGATTCGAGCTTTCAGGCCCATTCCCCCTTCGCCACGATGACCGAGTTTCTCGAACTGGTGATCGCCGGTTTCGCCGAGGGGGCGCCGCGCCATCACCACCTCGTCTTCAAGGCCCATCCGCTCGAAGACGGGCGCGTGCCGCTCCGCCGCGAGATCGTCCGGCTCGCCCGCGCCGCCGGGCTCGCGGGGCGCGTGCATTACGTGCGCGGCGGAAAGCTCGCGGCGCTGCTCTCCCAGGCCCGCAGCGCGGTGACGGTCAATTCCACCGCCGGCCAGCAGGTGCTCTGGCGCGGGCTGCCGCTGCGCACCTTCGGCGCCGCGATCTATGCCAAGCCCGAATTCGTCTCCACCCAGCCGCTGGCCGAATTCTTCGCTCGCCCCGCGCGCCCCGATGTCGAGGCCTACCGCGATTTTCGCCGCTACCTGCTCGAAACCAGCCAGGTTCCCGGGGGCTTCTACTCCGCCCGCGGCCGGCGCCAGCTCCTGCGGCAGGTGGTCGACATGATGCTCTGCCCAGACGACCCCTACGAGGCCCTCGCCCGCGGCACAGCGGCACCACGGCAACAGTTGCACGCGGTGAAATGAGCGCGCGGGGCGGAAATGCTGGATTTTTTCGCGCCCGGACGGTAGGTTGACCGAAAAACCAGAGGCACACCTCCACAAGGAGCCCGAGCAGTGAACTTCAAGACGAACCTCTGGGCGCGCAACGCGGCCCTTCTCGCCTGTGTCGCGGGCCTTTCCGCCTGCGAGACGCTTCCGCGTTTCGGCCCCAACAAGGCCGAGATCTTCGCCGGCTCCGTGCAGAGGCAGGGCGATGCCTTCGTCGTCGCCGTCGATGACCGGGTGACGCGCGCCACCGCGGTGGTCGAGGCGCTCGGCTTCAGCTCCGATTTCGTCAACGCGGGCATCATCGGCTCCGACACGATCCGCCCCGGCGACACCCTCACCGTGGCGATCTGGGAAAACGTCGAACAGGGCATCCTCGCCAAGGCCGGGGCGCCGGCCGGGCTCACCGACGTGCAGGTCGATGGCCAGGGCTACATCTTCATCCCCTATGCCGGGCGGATCCGGGCGGCGGGCAATTCGCCCGAGGCGGTCCGGCGGATCATCACCGCCAAGCTCTCGGAACAGACCCCCGACCCGCAGGTGATGGTCACCCGCACCGCCGGCGACGGGGCCACCGTCTCGCTCACCGGGTCGGTCGGCGGCCAGGGGGTCTATGCGATCGAACGCCCGACGCGCACTCTCGCCACCATGCTGGCACGCGCCGGCGGGGTCACCGTTCCGCCCGAGGTGGCGGTGATCCGGGTCACCCGCGGCGGGCGGATGGGCAAGATCTGGTACAAGGATCTCTTCGACAACCCGCAGCTCGACATCGCCCTGCGCCCCGGTGACAAGATCCTCGTCGAGCAGGACAGCCGCGCCTTCACCGTGCTCGGCGCCACCGGCGCGCAGACCCGTGTCAAGTTCGACACCCGCAACATCTCCGCCCTCGAGGCCATTGCACAGGTCGGCGGGCTGATGTCGAACGTCGCCGATCCGACCGGGGTGTTCGTCTTCCGCAACGAACCGGCCGAAATCGCCAACCAGGTGCTCGGCCGCACCGACCTCGTCGGCGATCAGCGGATGATCTACGTGCTCAACCTCACCGAGCCGAACGGCATGTTCCGCGCGCGCGATTTCCTGATCCGCGACGGCGACACGATCTATGTCACCGAAGCGCCCTACGTGCAGTGGACGAAGATGATCTCGGCCCTCACCGGCACGCTCAAGGCCGCCAACACCGTTCCGGCCGCCGCCGCCGGCATCGTCCCCGGCCTCTAGAGCCTATGGGCGCGGACCAGCGCGACACCGCCGCCGGGGCCCCCGCGCCGCGGCGGCTGTTCGTCTACAACGGCGGGCTTTGGGCAAACCGGCGGGTGCGGCGCATTCTCACCCTCGCCGGCTGGGCGCCCCGCCTCGGCCTGCCCGCAGAAGGCGATTGCGTCGGGGTCTGGGGCCATTCGTCCACCGCCTGGCGCGGCGAACGCATCGCCGCCCGCCGCGGCGCCCGGCTGGTGCGCATCGAAGACGCCTTCCTGCGCTCGCTGCGCACCGGGCGCGCGGGCGAGCCGCCGATGGGCCTGCTGATCGACGAGACCGGCGTGCATTACGACCCGTCCCGCCCCTCCGATCTCGAAACCCTGCTCGCCACCCACCCGCTGGACGAAACCGCCCTCATCGCCCGCGCCCGCGGCGCGATCGACCTGATGACGCGCGGGCATGTGTCGAAATACAACGCCTTCACCGCCGAGGCGCCGCTGCCCGAGCCGCCCTATGTGCTGGTCATCGACCAGACCCGGGGCGATGCCTCGATCGTCCATGGCGGGGCCGACGAGGCCACCTTCCGCGACATGCTCGCTGCCGCCGAGATCGAGCACCCGGGGATGCCGATCGTCGTCAAGACCCACCCCGAAACCGCCGCCGGCCATCGCCCGGGGCATTTCGGCCCCGAGGTGGAAAGCCCCCGCGTGCGCCGCGTTACCGCCCCGCTCGATCCGTGGCGCCTGCTCGAGGGCGCCGTCGCCGTCTATACCGTCTCTTCGGGGATGGGCTTCGAGGCGATCCTCGCCGGCCACCGCCCGCGGGTGTTCGGGGGGCCGTGGTATGCGGGCTGGGGGCTGACCGAGGACGAGCGCGCCTTCCCCCGCCGCGGCCGGCGCCTGACCCGCGCGCAGATCTTCGCCGGGGCGATGGTGCTCTATCCCACGTGGTATGACCCGGCCCATGACGCGCTGTGCGGAGTCGAACAGGTGATCACCATGCTCGAGGCCCGCGCCCGCGCCTTCCGCGAAGACCGCGTGGGCTACGTCGCCGCCGGGATGCGGCTGTGGAAGCGCCGCCCGCTGGCCGCCTTTTTCGGCAGCGAACGGCGGATGCTGTTTCGCGAGGGGCCGGCGGCGGTGAAGGTGGCGCGGGCCACCGGGCGGCGGCTGATGGTCTGGGCGGGGCACGAGGCCAGCCTCGGCGACACCGGCGCCGAACCGGTCTTGCGCGTCGAGGACGGCTTCCTGCGCTCGCGCGGGCTCGGGGCGGCGCTGACCCCGCCGCTGTCGCTGGTGCTCGACGATCTCGGCATCTATTACGACCCGACCCGCGAAAGCCGGCTCGAACGGCTGATCGCCGCCTCGGTGCGCTTGCCCGAGGGCGCGCGGGCCCGGGCCGAGCGCC
>RFKM01000263.1 GCA_003694465.1 Alphaproteobacteria bacterium | reverse complement strand
GGCATCGAGCACTTCCAGCCGGAAGGCGTTGAACACTTCCGACCGGTCGGCATCGGTGCTGACCCCGGTGACATCGACGTAGAACTGGTCGGCCCGCTCCCCCGCCACCGCCTTGATGGAAATCTCCGGCGTGTCAGCCACCGGGGCAACATGGAACACCGCCGTCGCCGCGTCCGAAACCGCCCCGTGCGAATCGCTCAGCCGATAGACGACTTCCGCCTCGCCGGCAAAATCGGCCTCGGGCGTGAACAGGATCTGGGTGCCATCAGCCGAGATCGTGGCGCTGCCATGGGTGACGAGGCCAATGTCTTGAATCGTGTGGCTGTCGCCGTTGTCCGGGTCGGTCACCGCCCCGGCCGCCGTCACGTCGGCGGCGATCACCGGCGCGTCCTCATCGCCATAGACATGCACGCCATGGGCCACCGGCGCCTGATTGGTGCCGAAGATCGTCGCCGTCACGCTGGCCGTCGACCGGGCGCCGGCAATGTCGGTCACCGTGAAATCGAAGCTGCGCACGGCCGTCTCGCCCGGCGCCAGAGATTCGAACCCCACCGCCTCGAAAACGATCTCGCCGTCCGGGCCGACGAAAACATCGGCGCTGCCCATCGCCACCCAATCGACATCAAGGGTCGTGACGAACCTGTCGGCAAAATCGGTGTCGGTAAAACTCGGCGGAAATTCAATGACATGCCCGCCAGAATTCGTGTCGTCCGTGACAATTACCCGCATGTCGTGGGCCACCGGCGCATGGTTCTCGGCGTCGATCGTCAGCGTCACCGTGCCCCGGTCCCGGTCGCCGTCGGCGTCGATCGCCACGTAGCGAAAACTCACCTCCCGGCTGGTGTTCACCGGCAGATCGGCAAACCCGCCGGACGGATCGAAGCTGAAACTGCCATCGCGTTCCAGCGTCAGCGTGCCCTCCGCGGGACCGGCGAGCAGTTTCACCTTCTTCAGAAGGTCGGGCAGCCGGTCGTTGTCGGTCACGTTGCCGGTGGTCGCCTCGTCGGTGTTGCCACGATAGCGATCGTCCCGCACGCGCACCGGGTCGTCGTCGATGGTCAGGCGCTGGCCGTCCACCACCAGCTCGACCGATTCGAACTGGCTGACCCGAAGCCCCAACGGCCGGAAAAAGAAGCCGCCCTGCCCGCCGCCGCCGGGGCCGCCGTCGAGCTGCGCCTGAAACGCCTCGAGCAAGGGCGTCAGGCGCGGCGCGAGCTTGAACCAGTCGGCAGTGTCGAGCTCGAGGCGCAGATGATCCTCGCCCCCGCCTCCGTTCAGAAAGCTCCGCATGCCCTTGTGGGCGCCGAAATCGTGGCCGATGACGTCATCCTGCCCGGTGCCAAGGCGAAAATGCGCCCGCTCGCCCGAACCCGCCCCGCCGCGCCCCTCGCGCAGCCAATGGCCCATGCTGTCAAGAAAATCCGCGGCCCGGTCGCCATCGAACTTGCCCTCAAACAGGCGCAATCCGCCCTTCTTTTCGCCCTTCATGAAAAAATCCTTGAAAAATGAAAATGATAATGCCGGCGAGCCTGGCACGCCGGCCCGGTTATCCCAAACCGAAACGCCTTCAGGCGGCGTCTTTCATCTTTCTGCAAATATCCCGGGGGAATGGCGCCCTTGCCGGCAAGGGCGCCAGGGGGCAGAGCCCCGATCGCTCAGAGGTAATCCGACCGCTGCAGGCCGTATTTCGCCATCTTCTCGTTGAGCGTGCGCCGCGGCAGCGAAAGCTCCTCCATCACCGCGACGATCGAGCCCTTGTGCCGGCGCATGGCGTTGTCGATGAGCATCCGCTCGAAGGCCTCGACATATTCCTTCAGCGCCTTGCCCTCGGTGGTGGCCGCCGTCGCCTGCACGTCGTCGTGATCGTTCATCAGCAGCGACGAGATCGTGCCGCTGCCCCGGCGCGCCTGCAGCACCGCCCGCTCGGCAATGTTGATCAGCTGGCGGATGTTGCCGGGCCAGGGCGCCTGCAGAAGCTGGGCGGCGTCCTGGGCGCTCAGCGCCGGCGCGGTGCAGCCGTATTCCTCGGCGAACTGGTCGGCAAAACCGGTGAAGAGCATGAGAATGTCCTCCCCCCGCGCGCGCAGGGGCGGCAGGGTGATACGCATCTGCGCCAGCCGGTAATAGAGATCGCTGCGCAGCACTTCCTCGCAACTGCGCCCCGCCTCCGTCATGTTGCAGATCGCGATCACCCGGGTTTCCGGCGGGTTGCCGAGATCGTTCAGCCAGGCCAGCAACTTGGCCTGAAGCCCCTCGGGCAGGGTCTCGATATCCTCGAGCACCAGCGTGCCGCCGCGCGCCTGTTCGACGGCCGGCGCCTCGCCCCCCTCCTCGATCGGCCCGAACAGGCGCGCCGAGAGCGTCGCTTCGTCCTGCCCGGCAAGGCGCACGACCACGAACTTCCGGCCCGCCTTCGCCCCCACCGCGTGCAGCGCGTGGGCCACGAGGGTCTTGCCGGTGCCGGTCTCGCCGTCGATCAGCACGTGGCCCTCGGCCTGGCCGATATCGAGAATGTCCTCGCGCAGGCGCTCCATCACCGGCGAGGCGCCGATCAGCTTCTTCATGATCGTGGTGCCGTCGCCCAGCTCCTTGC
>RFKM01000262.1 GCA_003694465.1 Alphaproteobacteria bacterium | reverse complement strand
GGCTTCAAGCTGGTCGATCCGGCCACCCTTCCGCGGCGCGAAACCGGCACCGGGCCTTCGATCATCGCCTATGCGCTGGCAACCAACAACGATCCGGGCCAGGCGCTTTACAAGCGCAGCACCTTTGCCGCCAAGGCGAGGTTCGAGCGCAACTGCGCGAAATTCGAGAGCGACGCCCGCGCCCAGGAGGCCTTCCTCGATTCGGGCGGGCCGATGGAAGACCGCTTCGGGCTTGATCCGGACGGTGACGGCTTTGCCTGCCACTGGGATCCGCGCCCCTTCCGCGCCGCCCGCGATGCGGCCATCGGCACGGGCACCGAGGCCAGCGCGGACAACGGCTGAGTGGACGAGGCCGGCGCGATTGCCTGCCCGAGCCCGAACCACGGGCCACGGCGCGACGGCGGGCGTCCGGTTCTGGTGGTGCTCCACTACACGGCGATGCAGAGCGAGGCGGCGGCGCTCGAGCGCCTCTGTTCGCCCGCGCATGAAGTCTCCGCCCATTACCTCGTCGGGCGCACCGGGCGGCTTTACCAGCTCGTTCCCGAGGCGGAGCGTGCCTGGCATGCCGGGGCGGGCCGCTGGCGCGGGATTGCCGACGTCAACTCGAACTCCATCGGCATCGAATTGGACAATTCCGGCAATACCCCGTTTTCGGAACCGCTCATGGCCCGGCTTGAATTGCTGCTTTCCAACATTCTGCGGCGCTGGGCGATCGGCCCGCGCGGGGTGATCGGCCATCAGGACATGGCCCCGACCCGCAAGGCCGACCCGGGCCGGCGCTTCGACTGGCGGCGCCTTGCGCGGGCAGGCCTCGCCGACTGGCCGGCCCCGGCGCCGGCGCGCGCACCCGACCCGGGCCGCTTCCTCGCCGATGCCGCGGCCTATGGATATGACGCCGAGTCGGGGCTCGGGCCGGTGCTGGCGGCGGTGCGGGCGCGCTTTCGCCCCTGGGCCGAGGGCCCGCTCTCGGCCGCCGACATGGCCGTCGTGGCCGGCCTTGCGCTTGACCGGGCGCCGCCGCGCGCCTAAGTCCGAGTGGCGCGGATGGCCGGATGGCCGCGGGCGGCAACGCTCGAGGAAAGTCCGGACTCCACAAGGCAACGGTGCCGGGTAACGCCCGGCCGGGGCAACCCGAGGGAAAGCGCCACAGAGAACAGACCGCTCCGCATGCCGGAGCAAGGGTGAAACGGTGGGGCAAGGGCCCACCGCGGAGCTGGCAACAGTTCCGGCACGGCAAGCCCCACCGGGAGCAATGCCAAATAGGGACCTCACATGGGCGGCCTTGGCCCGAGGTCCGGGTCGGCAGCACGAGCGCGCGGGCAACCGTGCGCCCAGAGGCATGGCCATCGAAGGGGGCGACCCCGGAACAGAATCCGGCTTACAGGCCATCCGCGCGCCCTGGCCCTTTGAGCCCGCGCCTCGCCCGGGCGGCAGGCGCGCGCCGGATTGGCCAATATTGCGGTTGACTCGGGGCGCAACGGCGCTAAAACGCGGGCTTCAAGGATATGACCGGGCGCGGTGTGCCCGACGAGGAGCGAAAGAATGGCGAAACCGACCACCATCAAGATCCGCCTGAACTCGAGCGCGGGCACCGGCCACTTCTACGTGACCAAGAAGAACGCCCGGACCATGACCGAGAAGATGACGGTGCGCAAATATGACCCGGTCGTGCGCAAGCACGTCGAGTACAAGGAAGGCAAGATCAAGTAATCCTGCCTGCCGCGCAGAAAAAGGGCCGCACCCGGGCAGGGCGCGGCCTTTTCGCGTTTTGGCTGGTTTGAACGGGGCGCTTACCGCCTCGCCTTGCCTGCCCGGCGCCTGTGCTGGGTGCGGCGCATCACCAGGTAGAGCAGCGCCACGCCGCAGGCGATCGCTGCCATGCGCAGGGCAAAGGTCGGGTTCTGATCGAATGCGCTCAAAAGGTTGGTCATGGCAGGTCTCGGGCTTGTTGCGGTCTCCGAGATCAACCTTGGCGCGTGTTCGCGGCATTTTCTCGACATGTTGTGGGAAAATCCCGGGCGGCCCGCCCCTGGGGCGCGGGCGCGCGGCGCAAGACCTCTTCGGCGAGGAGTCCGGCCCAGATCGCATAGCCCTTCGGCCCGGGGTGGAAGCCGTCGGCAGCCATCAGCTCGGGCGTGAGCGGCAGGTTGAAGGGCAGGTGGGTGGCATCGTCCCGCCCCGCCACCGAGGCCGCAAGCGCCCGGTCGAAGCGCCGCGCCGTAATGCCCAGAACGCCGCGCAGCGGCTGCGGCAGCAGCGGGAAGGCGTGCATCGGCGGAAGGCCCGAGATCAGCACATGCGCCACCCCGAAGCGCCCATGCAGCACCCGGCGCAGGGCCGCCTGCCCGGCCAGAAAGCGCCGCAGCGGCACGCCGTGGGTCACGTCATTGACGCCGAGGGCGGTGATGGCGATGTCGAACCGGGCGGCGGGCGCGGCCTCGAGGCGGGCGAGGGCGCGGGCGGTGGTATCGCCGGTGCGGGCAATCAGCCGCCAGACGATGGGCCGGTGGGGGGCGAGCGCCCGCAGCAGTTGACCGGACAGCGCTTCGTCCTGCGTTGCGGCGCCGACCCCGGCGGCGGAACTGTCGCCGACGATCAGCAGCCGCAGGGGCGCGAAGCCGCCCACGTTGCCGGCGACGCCTTCGCGCGGGCCGGCCGCTTCGGGCAGGACGAGCGCCCGGCGGCGCACCGCGAGGCCCTGGGCGGCCAGCAGCGGGGCGAGCGCGAGCTTGAGAGCGGTATCCGTGGCCATGAACGAAAGAGGCCGGCCCTTTTCAGAGCCGGCCCGAAACCCTTGTGCGCCTTCCTCAGCGGCGATCGCCGAGGAACTGGAGCAGGAACATGAACAGGTTGATGAAGTCGAGATAGAGGCTCAGCGCGCCGATGATCGCCGACTTGCCGAGCCATTCGCTGTCCATCGCCTGGGCGTGCTGGATGTAGTCGACCTTCAGCTTCTGGGTGTCATAGGCCGTCAGCCCGGCAAAGATCAGCACCCCGATCACCGAAATGGCAAACTGCAGCCCGCTCGAGGCCAGGAAGATGTTGACGATCGAGGCCACGATCAGGCCGATCAGCCCCATGATCAGGAACGAGCCCCAGGCCGAGATGTCGCGCTTGGTGGTATAGCCCCAGAGCGAAAGCCCGGCGAAGGCGATCGAGGTGACCAGGAAGGTCGAGGCGATCGAAATGCCGGTGAAGGCCATGAAGATCCAGGCCAGCGAAAGCCCCATCACCGAGGCATAGACGAAGAAGTAGAGCTGCGCCCCGGCGGCCGAGAGCCGATTGATCGCCGCGCCGAAGCCGAAGACCATGAGCAGCGGCAGGAACATCACGATCCAGCCGAGAATGTTCGGCCCGCCGGTTTCGAAATTGTAAAGCAGCGACATCAGCGCCGGCGACGAACCGAAGGCCCAGGCGACCAGCGCGGTCAGCAGAAGGCCTACGGACATTGTGCCGTAAACCTTGTTCATGTGGGCGCGAAGCCCCTCGTCGATCTGCGCGGTGCGGGCGCCCGAAACCGTCCGCATCGTCCTCAAATCAGCCATCTGGTTGTGCCTCCTCAAGAGCCGGTGTTGCCATGGCGCCCCCACGGCGCCGCTTCGCTGACAATATCGGAAGAAAGAGGCCCCGTTTCAAGGGAGGCGGGGCGAAAACCGCCCCGCGCCTCAGCGCGGCAGATCCCAGAACGGCCGGCGGCATTCGGCCCGGACGGCGGCCGGGTCGAGGCCGATGTCTTCGAGCAGATGGTCGTCGAGCTGGGCAAGGCGGGCGCGCTCGCGCCGGGTCTGAAGGGCGGTCATCGCCCAGCGGGCAAGGCCCGTGAGCGAGAAGGCGGGCAGGCGGTGGCCCCGGTGGGCGCCGGCATGGGGGGTGGCAAGGACGGGCATTTCGATCTCCTGACTGGCAGGCGGGCCGCGGCCCGCGCGTTTCTTTTGTCGCTTGCGAAATAGCACCGGCGGTGACATAAGAAAAATGAATGTTTATTGGTTAAAACATCAAGAATTGTGATATGAGACGCAATCTCGACATGACCGCCCTGCGCGCCTTCGTCACCGTGGCCGAAGGCGGCGGCGTGACCCGGGCGGCGGGGCTGCTGCACCTCACCCAGTCGGCGGTGTCGATGCAGATCCGCCGCCTCGAGGAGGCGCTCGGGCGCAAGCTCTTCGACCGCACCGGCCGCGCGCTGGTGCTGACCGCCGACGGCGACCAGCTGCTCGCCTATGGCCGGCGCATTCTCGCGCTCAACGACGAGGTCTGGTCGCGCTTCACCGATGCCGCCTTCGAGGGCGAGATCGTGCTCGGGGTGCCGAATGACGTGGTCTATCCGGCGCTGCCCCCGGTGCTGCAGCGCTTCCACGCCGCGTTCCCGCGCATGAAGGTGACGCTGGTTTCGTCCTATACCCATCGGCTCAAGCAGATGTTCGCCCGCGGCGATGCCCAGATGATCCTGACCACCGAGAACGCGGTCGATCCCGGCGGCGAAACGCTGGTCAGCCTGCCGCTGGTCTGGGTGGGCGCGCGCGCCGGGCAGGCCTGGCGGCAAAGGCCGCTGCGGCTGGCCTTCGAGACCCGCAACATCTTCCGCGGCGTGGTCGAGCGGGCGCTCGATGCCGCGGGCATTCCGTGGGAAATCGCCGTGACCTCGGAGATGAGTCGCACCATCGAGGTGAGCTGCGCGGCCGACCTCGCGGTGCATGCCCTGCTCGAGGGCACCGTGCCG
>RFKM01000032.1 GCA_003694465.1 Alphaproteobacteria bacterium | reverse complement strand
GTCTGCAGCCTGGCGGGCCGGCGCGCGCAGAGTCGGCCCGCGGCGGCCTTGCGACCGACCTGTGAAGCTGGTGTGTCACGGCGCGCCCTCCTGCTCGTCGGGCAGCGGTGGGCGTGCATCTGGCGGGCAGTTGGCCGCGATCTCGGCGAGAATCGCGGGCTTGCGCACCGGCTTTGTCAGGTGCGCATCGAGCCCGTGAGACAGGATTTCGCTCGCGTCTCCGTCCATCGCATGCGCGGTCAGTGCCACGATGCGGGTGCGGGGCAGGCCCATTTCGGCCTCCATCTGGCGAATGCGGCGCGTGGCTTCCTTGCCGTCCATCTTCGGCATCGAAATGTCCATGAACACGAGATCGGGTCGGAGTTTTTCATAGGCTTCGACCGCCTCGGCCCCGTTTTCCGCAAAAGTCAGGTCGATGTCGCAAGCCTTCACGAGCTTGGAAAAGACCAGCCGGTTGGTCTTGTTGTCCTCGGCGGCGAGCACGCGCATTCGGCGCGTGGGCACAGGCGCTTCGGCCCCGGCGCCGTCGCCGGGCTCGGCAGGCGCTTGCGGCGGCGGAGGGGCAGCCTCGTCTTCCTCGGGCGGATCGGAATCGGTCACCGGGTTCGGGCCGGCGTCTGTTTTTAGCTCGGGAGAAGGCACCAGCGTATCGGCCTCATGGGAAGCTTCGGCGCTTTCCGGCGGCGCGGCTGCGGCGCCGGAGGGGGGCGGCGGATCGGCCGATGGGGGAACGAGCTGCGCCAATTTCTCGATCAGCGCGCTGCGCGACAGGGTTGGCGAGATCATCGCCGCCAGCTTGCTTTCGCCCTTGCCGATTTCGGTGCCGCCACCGGCAACACCGACAAGCGGACAATGCCAGCCCGCTTCGCGCATTCGTTCGGCTAATTCGTCGATGCCACCTTCACCGCTACGCACGTCAGTGACTACGATATCGGGGGGCGGGCCGGACCAGGCGACTTCTTCGAGCGTTCGGGCCGAGGACACCTGCAGGCCGAGCCCCGCCAGGCGGCCCTGGAAGAACCCTGCCGTGATCTCGTCTGCCGTGACGATGAGTGCCCGGCGCATCCAGTCGGGCAGCACGGGCAGGGCATGGTGGCCCTCGACCGGCAAGGTCAGCGCGATGCAGAAGGCCGACCCGACCCCCACCTCGCTTTCCACCCAGATCCTGCCGCCCATGAGGGCCACGAGGCGCTGAGTGATCGCAAGGCCGAGGCCCGTTCCCTCGTAACTGCGATTGCGTTCATCCTCGACCTGGTTGAACTCGCCGAAGACATGCTCGAGCTTGTCGGGCGGGATGCCGATGCCGGTATCTTCGACAAGGATCGTGAGGGGCCGGCTTTCGGCACTCTCGCCGACGGCGCCGACGACGCGCACCGTGATCTGCCCTTTCTCGGTGAACTTGACGGCATTGCCGATGAGATTGGTGAGAATCTGGCGGATGCGCAGCGGATCTCCCCGGAAGCGGGAGGGCAGGAACATGTCGTAATCGGCGACGATCCGCAGCCCCTTGCGGCGGATCGTCGGCTCCATGAGCTGCACGACCTCGAGAATCGTCTGTTCCAGGTCGAAAGGCACCGGGTGAAGCGTCATTTTCCCGGCCTCGGCCTTGGAAAAATCGAGAATGTCGTTGATGATTTCCAGAAGCGCCGTCGCCGAGCCGCGGATGGTGTCGACGAACATGCGCTGGTCGTCGTCGAGGCTGGTTTCGGCGAGCAGGTCGGCCATGCCGAGAACCCCGTTCATCGGGGTGCGGATCTCGTGGCTCATGTTGGCGAGGAAGGCCGATTTCGCGCGATTTGCTTCTTCGGCCCGGGCACGGGCCCGTTCGAGCACCGCCTCGCGGCGCTTGGCGGCGGTGATGTCCTGCGCGAGGCAGACCGTGTCGCCGAGCGGCGTGCGCTGATCGACAAGCCGGACCCAGCTGCCATCCCACAGCCGGATGACCTTGGGGTGGGGAGCGCCGGCGGCCCAGCGCGCGAGCATCGCCGCGCGCCATTCGGAGGGCGCAAGCCCCTCGGTATCGACCACCCCTTCGGCCAGCGCGAGATCGACGATCTCGGCATAGGCAACGCCGGGGGCGATCAGCTCCAGCCCGTCGAAGGGCCGCAGGAAGGCCGAGTTGGCAATCACCAGCCGGCCTTCCGGATCAAAGATCGCAAACCCGTCCGACACCGTTTCGAGCGAGTTCCAGAGCCGTTGCTTGGCAATGACGATCTCGGCGGCGGCCTTTTCAAGGTCGGCCTTGACGCGGGTGTTCTCGCCGCGAATTTCCTCGACTTCCTCGCGCTTCTCGACGACCTGTTCGGTCAGGCTGATGGCATGGCGCGAGAGCAGCCGGTTGGCCTCGTTCAGCTCGCGCTCGCGCTGGGCGAGCAGGCGCTCGGCCGCCATGCGCGCGCGCCGTTCCTGTGCGAGTAGATCGAATGCCGACATCATGCCTCCTGCGAGGCGGGTTCCCCCGGTTTCATCTGGGCAAGGATGCCGCGATCGGGTGAACGAAACGCTAATTCCGGCCCGAAAAGGCGCAAATAAAGGCGCAAACATTGCGTGAAAGGGGCGAAAGTGCCAGCATCAAGGAAGCCGCAGGGGGTTCCCGATGCGATTCCTTTTCGTTCTGTTCATCATTCTTTTCGATCTTTTCAACGCCGGAACGCTCGCCGCCGGGCCCATTCCCGAGAAGCGGGTCATCCTCAGCCGCGACTCCGACTTTCCCGGGGGCGACATCGGGCAGGTCTTCGACACGTCGCTCGAGGCTTGCGAGGCGGGCTGCCTCGGCAATGCGGCCTGCCGGGCCTTCACGTTCAATTCCCGCAACGGGGCATGCTTTCTGAAGGACGACCCCGGCGCGCCGGCCGAATATGCCGGCGCCCTTTCCGGCGAGGTGATCGAGGTTCCGCGCGCCGTGCTCGAGCGTGCCGGGGAGCGCGCCGCGCGGCTCGATTTTCTCGACCCGGAAGATCTCGAGGCCGCCGGGCGCAGGGCCGGCGCGCTTGCGCACGAGTTTTTCTCCGGGGGCTGGGCGGCGGAGGAACTCGCGCGCCTGTCGCGTGAGGCCGAGCGCGAGGCGAACATCGTCGGTGCGATGCGCTATCGGGCGGCGGTGGTGGTGCTGACCGATGCGCCGGAAGACTGGTCGGAATATGCGCGCCTTGCCGATGCCGCAGGGCTCGCCGTGTCGGAGAAGCGGGAGGCGCGCGAGCTCTTCGAGGCCGGGCTCGAGGGGGCGGTCGCCGCCTACCTGCGCGCCGCCTCGCCCCAGACGGGGGCGCGGGCGCTTTCGCAGATGGCCGTCGCGCTCGAAAACCTCGGCCGTGGGCGCACGGCGCTTTCGGCG
>RFKM01000261.1 GCA_003694465.1 Alphaproteobacteria bacterium | reverse complement strand
GTTTCGGCCAGCTTGCGCACGAGCTCCTCGGGGCTGGGCAGGTCGGCCACATGGGTCAGGCGGATGATCGCCATTTCGGCGGCCATCATCGCGTTCGGCGCCTGGGCCACCTCTTCGAGGGCCTTCAGCAGCATCTGCCACATCCGGCTGAGCACCCGCACCGGCAAAGCCTCGGCCATCGCCTGCCCGCGCGCGCGCTCGTCGGGGCTGACGGTCGGGTCCTGCGCCGCCTCGGGGGTGATCTTCACGACGCTGACCCAATGGGTGACTTCGGCCAGATCGCGCAGCACCGCCAGCGGGTCGGCGCCATCGGCATATTGGTGCGAGAGCTCCGACAGCGCGCCGGCGGCATCGCCCTTGAGGATCATGTCGAACAGGTCGAGCACCCGCCCACGGTCGGCCAGCCCGAGCATGGCGCGCACCTGCTCGGCGCTGGTCTCGCCGGCGCCGTGGCTGATCGCCTGATCGAGCAGCGATTGCGCGTCGCGGGCCGAACCCTCGGCGGCGCGGGTGATGAGCGCCAGCGCCTCGTCGCTGATCTGCGCCCCCTCGGCCTCGGCGATCCGGCGCAGCATGGCCATCATGTCTTCGGGTTCGATCCGCCGCAGGTCGAAGCGCTGGCACCGGCTGAGCACCGTGACCGGCACCTTGCGAATCTCGGTCGTGGCGAAGATGAATTTCACATGCGCCGGCGGCTCTTCGAGCGTTTTCAGAAGCGCGTTGAAGGCGCTTCGCGAAAGCATGTGAACCTCGTCGATGATGTAGATCTTGTAACGCGCCGAGGTGGGCGCATAGGAGACCGACGAGATGATCGCCTCGCGGATGTTGTCGATGCCGGTATTCGAGGCGGCGTCCATCTCCATGACATCGACATGCCGCCCCTCGGCGATCGCCCGGCAGTGTTCGCAGACGCCGCAGGGCTCGGTGGTCGGCCCGCCGGTGCCGTCGGGGCCGATGCAGTTGAGCCCCTTGGCGATGATCCGGGCGGTGGTGGTCTTCCCGACGCCGCGGATGCCCGTCATCATGAAGGCCTGGGCGATGCGGTCGGCGGCGAAGGCGTTGCGCAGGGTGCGCACCATTGCTTCCTGACCGACGAGGTCGGCAAAGGTTTCGGGCCGGTATTTGCGGGCCAGAACCTGATAGGCCTGTTCGTTGGGGGCGGACATCGGCGCTCTCCGGCTGGGTTGCGGGGCAAACCTAATCGCTGGGCGGGGCGGCGTCCACCGCCGCGGCGGGCCGATGTGACGCGGGCCGCAGGGGCAAATGCCGCACAGCCCGACCCGTTCCCCCGAATCCCCTTGTCAACCGGGAAGTGAGCGCATAAATAGGCCGCTCGAAGCTTCGAAATCCCTGCGAGAGGTGTGCCATGGCCCGCGTGACGGTTGAAGATTGCGTTGACAAGGTTCCCAACCGGTTCGAGCTGGTGATGCTGGCCGCCCACCGTGCGCGCGAGCTGGCCGGCGGCGCGCGCGAGACGGTCGATCCGGACAACGACAAGTTCCCGGTCATCGCCCTGCGCGAGATCGCCGAGGAAACCCAGTCGGCCGACGAACTGCGCGAGCGCATGATCGCCAAGCTTCAGACCCAGAACGAGGTCGACGAGCCGGAAGACGACGATATGGCGCTGCTGATGGGGGCCGAGGCCGCCGACAAGCCCGCCGACGACGACATGACCGAGGAAAAGCTCCTGCGCGCCCTGATGGAAGCCCAGGGCCAGGGGTAGGGACGGGTCTTGCCGGGAAAGTTGCCGACGGTCACGCTGGCCGACCTCGATCCCGAAGAGCTCGTTGCCAAGGTTCGGGCCTACAACCCGAAATCCGATGATGCGCTGATTCGCGCCGCGTTCGACTACGGGCGCAGGATGCACGAAGGGCAGAAGCGCCATTCCGGCGAGCCCTATTTCGTGCATCCCGTCGCCGTCGCCCATATCCTCGCCGAGCAGCGCCTCGACGACGCCACCATCGTCACCGCGCTGCTGCACGACACCATCGAGGACACCAAGTCGACCTATTCCGAGATCGAGGCCCGCTTCGGCCACGAGATCGCCGAACTGGTCGACGGGGTGACCAAGCTCACCAACCTCCAGCTCAATTCGACAGAAACCAAGCAGGCGGAGAACTTCCGCAAGCTGTTCATGGCGATGTCGCGGGATCTGCGAGTGATTCTCGTCAAGCTCGCCGACCGGCTGCACAACATGCGCACCATCCGCCACATGCGCCCCGAGAAGCAGGTGCAGAAGGCGCGCGAGACGATGGACATCTACGCCCCGCTGGCCGGGCGCATGGGCATGCAGTGGATGCGCGAGGAACTGGAAGACCTCGCCTTCCACGTGCTCAACCCCGAGGGGCGCGCCTCGATCATCCGCCGGTTCATCACCCTGCAGAAGGAATCGGGCGACGTGATCAACAAGATCACGTCCGACATCCGCCTCGAACTCGATCGCGCCGGGATCGAGGCCGATGTCTTCGGCCGCGCCAAGAAGCCCTATTCGATCTGGCGCAAGATGAAGGAGAAGGACCAGCCCTTCTCGCGCCTGTCCGACACCTACGGTTTTCGCGTCATCACCCAGAGCGAGGAAGACTGCTACCGCGTCCTCGGGGTGATTCACCAGCGCTGGCGGGCGGTGCCCGGGCGCTTCAAGGATTACATCAGCCAGCCGAAATCGAACGGCTACCGCTCGATTCACACCACCGTTTCGGGGCGCGACGGCAAGCGCGTCGAGGTGCAGATCCGCACCCGCCAGATGCACGAGGTGGCCGAGGCGGGGGTTGCCGCGCACTGGAGCTACCGCGACGGGGTGCGCGTCGAGAACCCCTTTGCCGTCGATCCGGCGAAATGGCTGGCAACGCTGACCGAGCGCTTTGAAAACGCCGACAACCACGACGACTTTCTCGAGCACGTCAAGCTCGAGATGTATTCCGACCAGGTCTTCTGCTTCACCCCGAAGGGCGAGGTGGTGAAGCTGCCGCGCGGGGCGACGCCGCTCGATTTCGCCTATGCGATCCACACCCGGATCGGCGACAAGTGCGTCGGCGCCAAGATCGACGGTATCCGCGTGCCGCTCTGGACCCGGATCAAGAACGGCCAGTCGGTCGAGATCATCACCGCCGAGGGCCAGTCGCCCCAGGCGACCTGGCTCGATATCGTGGTCACCGGCCGGGCCAAGAGCGCGATCCGGCGCCGCCTGCGCGAGGAAGACCGCGAGCGCTTCATCAAGCTCGGGCGCGAGCTGGCCCGGGTGGCCTTCGAGCACGTCGGGCGGCGCGCCACCGACAAGGCGCTCGAGACGGCGGCCAAGCGTCTGCGCCTCGAGAGCGCCGACGACCTGCTGGCCCGGCTCGGGGCGGCGGAACTGGCGGCGCGCGACGTGGTGGCGATTCTCTATCCCGAGGCGAAGGAGAGCGGCGAGATCGACGCCAACCGGGCGATCGTCGGCCTCGATCCGGGCCAGAGTTTCGAGCGGGCGCAATGCTGCCAGCCGGTGCCGGGCGAGCGCATCGTCGGGATCACCTATCGCGGCAAGGGGGTGGTGGTTCATGCCATCGACTGCCAGGCGCTCGAGGCAGTGGCCGAGCAGTCGGAGCGCTGGGTCGACGTGCAATGGCATTCGGGCCGGCACAAGGCCGTGCACCCGGTCAGCCTCGAGCTGGTCATTGCCAACGATGCCGGCGTTCTGGGGCGGATCTGCACCTTGATTGGCGAGCAGAAGGCCAATATCTCGGACTTGCGGTTCGTTGACCGCAAGCCCGATTACTACCGCCTGATCATTGACGTCGATCTGCGCGACGTCGAGCAGCTGCATGCCGTCATGCTGGTGCTCGAGGCCGACAGCGACGTGGCCGAGATCCGGCGCCACAGGGACATGTCGCGCGCGCCCTGACAGCAGACGTCCGGGCCGACCGGGGAGAACGAGGTGTTCAAGAGAAACCCGCGCAGTTGGGGACGCGCCGCGCTGGAACTGCTCTACCCGCGCGGGGGCTGGTATCGTGCCGCCCTTTACGCGATTCACCGCATCCGCCGCCTGCCCGATCCGGCGCACCGGATCTCGCGGGGCATCGCCGCCGGCGTCTTCATCTGCTTCACGCCTTTCTTCGGCCTGCATTTTCTGGGCGCGACGCTGATTGCCATCCTGATCCGCGGCAATATCCTCGCGGCCTTGCTCGCAACCTTCGTCGGCAATCCGCTGACCTTCCCGCTGATCGCCGAGCTCAGCCTCGATCTCGGCTCGCGGATCCTCGGCATGCCGGTCAACATGCACCTGCCGCAGGTGCTCGAGGCGGTGGCCTTCGCGCTGGGCGAGCTGGTGCACAATTTCCTCGCCATCTTCACCCATCGCCACGCCGAATGGGGCGAGCTGCGCCGGCTGGCCCACGACGTGTTCCTGCCCTACACGGTGGGCGGGTTGCTTCCCGGTCTCGGGGCGGCGATGATTGCCTACGGGCTGGCAAACCCGTTGCTGGTGGCCTACCAGAAGGCCCGGGTCAAACAGTTGAAACGCCGGTACGAGAAGCGCATGGCCGAACAGGCCGCCCGGGCTGCCCGCGAACGGGCCAAGGAGGCGGCCGGCGCGCCGGAAAACGGAGAGGACAAGCCATGAAACCGCTCGGCCATCTGCGCCTCGGGGTCAACATCGACCACGTGGCAACGGTGCGCAACGCCCGCGGCGCCCCCTATCCCGACCCGCTGCGGGCCGCAAAGCTCGCCGAGGCGGCGGGGGCCGACGGCATCACCGCGCATCTGCGCGAAGACCGGCGCCACATTTCCGACCACGACATCGAGGGGCTGATGGCCGGGCTTCGCGTGCCGCTCAACCTCGAGATGGCCGCCACCGACGAGATGCAGGAGATTGCCCTGCGCCACCGCCCCCATGCCGCCTGCATCGTGCCGGAAAAGCGCGAAGAGCTGACCACCGAGGGCGGGCTCGACGTTGCCGGCGCCGAGGCCCGGCTCGGCCGCTTCATCGCGCCGCTGCGCGAGGCGGGCATCCGCGTTTCGCTGTTCATCGGCCATGAGCGCGCCCAGATCGAGGCGGCGGCACGGATCGGCGCGGCGGTGGTCGAACTGCACACCGGCGCCTATTGCGATTTCCACTACGCCGGCGAGACCGACAAGCGCGACGACGAACTGGCCCGCCTTGCCGAAGGGGCGGCGCTGGCCGCTTCGCTCGGGCTGGAAGTGCACGCCGGGCATGGCCTGACCTACGAGACCGTCGGCCCGGTGGCCGCCTTCCCCGAGGTGAAGGAACTCAATATCGGACATTTCCTCATTGGCGAGGCGATCTTCCGCGGCCTCGAGGGGGCGATCCGTGAAATGCGCCGGCTCATGGACGAGGCGCGGACATGACCTTGCCTTTCTCCCCGGCCCGACGGCGGTGGCAATGATCCTCGGCATCGGCACCGATCTGGCCAATATCGAGCGCATCGCCGGGGTGCTCGAACGCCATGGCGATCGGTTTCGCAACCGGGTCTTTACCGCCACCGAACAGGCCAAGGCCGAACGCCGGGCCGACACCGCCGGCACCTATGCCAAGCGCTGGGCGGCGAAGGAGGCCTGTTCCAAGGCGCTGGGCACCGGCCTGCGCATGGGCATTTCGTGGAAAGACATGGCGGTGCGCAACCTTCCCAGCGGCCAGCCGGTGATGGAACTGACGGGCTGGGCCGCCGAGCGCCTCGCGCAGATGACCCCGCCGGGGCACGAGGCGCTGGTGCATGTGACCCTCACCGACGATCACCCCTGGGCGCAGGCCTTCGTCGTGATCGAGGCGCGCCCTGTTCAGCCTTCCCCGGCGCGCGGGGCGTCGGGGGCGGGCGGCACCTGAAACCCGGCCTCGGCCATCAGCCGGTTGGAGTTTTCCTCGACCACCGTTTCGAGCCGTTTCATGAAGTCTTGCATCTCGAGCCCCGGCTCGATCGGCGGCAGGAACTCGACGACCGCCGTTCCCGGCCAGCGCATGAGGCCGTGGCGCTTCCAGAACACGCCCACGTTGGTGGCGGCGGGAACGACCGTCTGGCCGGTTTCCTTGTAGAGCACGCCGGTGCCGATCTTGTAGGGCAGGTGGGCGCCGGGGGCGACGCGCGTGCCCTGCGGGAAGATGATCAGCTGACCGGGCTGGGCGCGTCCGGCCTGCACATCGGCGAGCATCTGTTTCACCGCCGCGCCGCGCTTGCCGCGATCGACCGGAATGCAGCCGATGGCCTTGGCGAAATAGCCGACGATCGGCGCCCAGACGAGCTGCTTCTTCATGATGAACTTCGGGCGCGGCACCGCCGAGACGATGAGGATGATGTCGAAGAAGCTCTGGTGTTTGGAGGCGATGATCACCTCGCCCTCGGGCACCTTGCCGCGGATCTCGGATTTCAGCCCGACGATCACCCGCGCCGCCCAGCGCACGAAGGCGGTATAGGCATGAACGGCGCGAAAGGCGTTTTCACGGTTGATCAGCGTCAGCGGGAAGAACACCAGCGCATAGAGCAGCATGCCGACATACATCACCACGATGAACACGATCGAGCGCAGCGCCTGAACGGCGGTTTTCATCAGCGGGTCTCCTTCAGGGTGACAAAGGCGGCGCGGCGGGTGGCGAGAAAGGCCACGAGCCCGGCCAGCGGCGGAATCGCCAGCGGCCAGAGCCAGCCGAGGCCGACGAACCCGAGCCCGGTGAGAAAGCCGCCGGCGGTTTCGGCCCGCGGCAGCAGCGCGATGGCCAGCATCGCCAGCGCCGTCCCCGCTGCTGCCCCGGCGAGGGCGCGCAGGGTGAAGCGGCGCACGAAGGCCCGCACGATATAGGCATCGCGGGCGCCGACGAGGCGCAGAACCCGGATCACCTCGGCATTGGCGGCAAGGGCGGCAGAGGCGGCAAGGGTGATCATCGCCGCGGTGGTGGCGGCGATCAGCCCCATCGCCACCAGCCCGAGGGTGCGCATCCGCCCGGCCGCCCGCACCAGCGGCACCCGCCAGCGGGTGTGGTCGTCGAGCACCGCGCCGGGGGCCTCGCCGGCGAGGCGCGCCCGCAACCCGGCGCTGTCATAGCCCTCGGGGGTTTCGGTCACGGCGATGAGGCGCGGCAGGGGCAGGGTATCGAGCGGCAGATCGGGGCCGAACCACGGCTCGAGCAGGGCGCGCTGCTCGTCGTCGGTGATGACCCGTGCATCGGCGATTCCCGGCGTGGTGCGCAGAATGTCCATCACCGCGATCACCTGCGTGTCGAGCTGCCCTTCCGGCGCCGAGACGCGGATGGTCGAGCTCTGCGCGAGCGACGAGCCCCAGCGCTCTGCCAGCCGCCCCGTCGCCATCGAGAAGGCGAGGGCGAAGACGACCAGAAAGGCCATCGCCGCGGCGGCAAACACCGTCAGCCGCGCGGTGAAGCCGGTGGGCGGAACCACCCGGTCGGCCTGCTTGTCGCCGGCGATGAGCAGGAGGAGGGCGCGCAGACGGCTCACAGGTCGGCCCCCGCCTGATGCAGCTGCCGGTTGGAAATGCGCAAGACCCGGGCCTGCACCTGCTGCTTGGCGGTGCGGATCAGGTTGAGGTCATGGGTGGCGATGAGAATCGTCTTTCCCATCCGGTTCAGCTCGACGATCAGCCGCAACAGCCGCAGCGACATCTCCCAGTCGACATTGCCGGTCGGCTCGTCGGCGAGGATGATCTCGGGGCTCATGATGATCGCCCGGGCAAGGGCGGCGCGCTGGCGTTCGCCCCCCGACAGCGCCGGCGGCAGCGCCTCGGCCTGCGCCTCGAGACCGACCCAGCGCAGGAGTTCGGCAAGGTCGGTTTCGCTGGGGCCGGGCTGGCCCGATACGGTGAGCGGCAGGGCGAGGTTCTCGGCCAGCGGCAGGTGGTCGAGGAACTTCTGGTCCTGATGGACGACGCCGATGCGCCGCCGGGCGAGGGCGACGTCGTCGCGGCTCATCGCCCGGGTATCCTGCCCGAAGAGCGCCACATGCCCCTGATCGGGCGTCAGGTCGGCATAGCACAGGCGCAGAAGCGTCGTCTTGCCCGCGCCCGACGGTCCGGTGAGAAAATGAAACGACCCCGGCGCAAGGTGCAGCGAAACCCCGGCAAGAAGGGGCGTGTCGCCATAGCCGAAAGTCACGTCTTCGAAGTCGATCACATCCTGCCCCTGGCGCCGTTTCGGCAACCGTTTTGCCTCAGCGGGGCAATTGTTGCAATCGCGGGATTGCAAAGGTTTGATTTTGGGTGTTTCCCTCCCCATACTTGGGGCCGGTCCAGCCCCCGGCGCCGGCACGGGCGGGGCGCGGCTGGGCCAGGCGGGCGAGGGGAGCGAAAGGCGCATGCGGCTGGTTTGTCCGAACTGCGGGGCACAGTACGAGGTTGACGATCGGGTGATTCCCGAGAGCGGCCGCGACGTGCAATGTTCGGCCTGCGGTCATGCGTGGTTCCAGCTGCCGGTGCGGGCCGAGGATGACGCGGCGGCGCAACCCGAGCCCGAGGAGGCAATCGTTGACGTGGCCGAGGCGGGCGAGCACGAGGCGGACGAAAGCGCGGCGGAAGAGGGTGCCGAGGACGAG
>RFKM01000260.1 GCA_003694465.1 Alphaproteobacteria bacterium | reverse complement strand
CTGCGGCTCCTGCTCGGGCATGTTCACCGCCAACTCGATGAACTGCCTCGCCGAGGCGCTGGGGCTGGCGCTGCCGGGCAACGGCTCGCTTCTGGCCACCCATGCCGACCGCGAAGGCCTGTTCAAAGAGGCCGGTCGGCGCATCGTCGAGATCACCAAGGCGCATTACGAAGAGGAGAAGCCCGGCCTTCTGCCGCGCGACATCGCCACCTTCGAGGCCTTCGAGAACGCCATGAGCCTCGACATTGCCATGGGCGGCTCGACCAACACCGTTCTGCACCTTCTGGCCATCGCCCACGAGGGCGGGGTGAATTTCACCATGGACGACATCGACCGGCTCAGCCGCAAGGTGCCGGTGCTGTGCAAGGTCGCCCCGTCCGTGCCCGACGTGCATATGGAAGACGTCCACCGCGCCGGCGGCATCATGGGCATTCTCGGCGAGATGAACCGCGCCGGGCTGATCCACGCCGAGGCGCGCACCGTGCATTGCGAGACCATGGGCGAGGCGCTGGCCAAGTGGGACGTGATGACGGCGAACGACCCGGAAGTCGAGTCCTTCTACCGCGCCGCGCCGGGCGGGGTGCGCACCACGCAGGCCTTCTCGACGAAAAACCGCTACGCCTCGCTCGACCGCGACCGCGCCGCCGGGGTGATCCGCTCGGCCGAGCATGCCTATTCGAAAGATGGGGGGCTGGCGGTGCTCTTCGGCAACATCGCCCGCGACGGCTGCATCGTGAAGACGGCGGGGGTGGATGAAAGCATCCTGAAATTCTCCGGCCCGGCCCATGTCTTCGAGAGCCAGGACAGCGCCGTGAGCGGCATTCTCACCGGCAAGGTGAAGCCCGGCGAGGTGGTGGTGATCCGCTACGAGGGGCCGCAGGGCGGGCCGGGGATGCAGGAAATGCTCTATCCCACCTCCTACCTCAAGTCGAAGGGCCTCGGCAAAGCCTGCGCGCTGCTCACCGACGGGCGCTTCTCCGGCGGCACCTCGGGGCTTTCGATCGGCCATGTCAGCCCGGAAGCGGCCGAGGGCGGCGAGATCGGCCTCGTCGAGGACGGCGACATCATCGAGATCGACATTCCGGGCCGGCGCATCCACCTCGCCGTCGACGAGCAGACCCTCGCCGCCCGGCGCGAGGCGATGGGGCCGCTGCCCTGGGCGCCGAAGGAAGTGCGCAGCCGCAAGGTTTCGAAGGCGCTGAAGGCCTATGCGATGATGGCCTCCTCGGCGGCGAAGGGCGCGGTGCGGGTGTTGCCCGGCGAAAAATGACCTGACCGGTGAGGCAATGGGCCGCGCCCGGGCGCTGGCGCGCGGGCCTGCCCTTGCCGTCGCGGCGCAACCGGCCTATCTGACCGAAAACGCGAGGATCAGCCCATGGCCGGACAGGACAGCACCGAAGAGCGCGGCACATCGAAGCGCATCGGTGCGCTGCGCGAACTCTGGCCCTTCCTGAGGCCCTACCGGGCGATGCTCGCCGCCGCCCTCGCGGCGCTGGTGGCGACGGCGACGGTTTCGCTGATCATGCCGATCGCCGTGCGCCGGGTCGTCGACGGGTTCGGCGAAAGTTCCGTCGCGCTGCTCGACAAGTATTTCCTCGCCGCATGGGGCGTGGCGGTGCTGCTCGCCCTCGGCACCGGGCTGCGCTACTACCTCGTCACGCGGCTGGGCGAGCGCGTGGTGGCCGATATCCGCGAGGCGGTGTTCTCGCGGGTGATCGGCCTCAGCCCCGCCTTCTACGAGAAGATCATGACCGGCGAGGTGCTCAGCCGGATCACCACCGACACGACGCTGATCCTCTCGGTGATCGGCTCGTCGGTCTCGGTGGCGCTGCGCAACCTGCTGATCCTCTTCGGCGGCATCGCGATGCTGCTCTACACCTCGCCGAAGCTCACCGGCCTCGTGCTGCTGGTGGTACCGGCGGTGGTGGTGCCGATCATCGTGCTCGGCCGCCGCCTGCGCCGGCTCGGCCGCGAGAACCAGGACTGGATCGCGCGCTCGTCGGGTTCGGCCTCCGAGGCGCTGCTCAGCGTGCAGACCGTGCAGGCCTTCACCCATGAAGACCTGACCCGCGCCGCCTTCCGGGAGGTGACCGAAGAGAGTTTCGTCTCGGCCAAGCGGCGCATCGGCACGCGGGCGCTCTTGACGGTGATCGTGATCACGCTGGTCTTTTCCGGCGTCGTCGGGGTGCTCTGGGTGGGCATGCGCGACGTGCGCGCCGGCGACATGACCATCGGCGCGCTGGTGCAGTTCGTGATCTACGCGATCATGACGGCGGGCTCGGTGGGGGCGCTGTCGGAGATCTGGTCGGAGCTGCAGCGCGCCGCCGGCGCCACCGAGCGCCTTGTCGAGCTGCTCACCGCCGAGGACGCGGTGAAGGATCCGCCGAAGCCGGTTCCGGCGCCGCGTCCGATCCGCGGCGAGATCAGCTTCGAGGATGTCAGCTTCCGCTATCCGGCGCGCCCCGATCACCTCGCGCTCGACCATGTTTCGCTGAAGGTCAACCCCGGTGAGACGGTGGCCCTCGTCGGCCCGTCCGGCGCCGGGAAATCGACCATCATCCAGCTCGTCCAGCGCTTCTACGACCCGACCGAAGGGGCGGTGAAGATCGACGGGATCGACCTGCGCGCCATGGCCCGGGCCGATTTCCGCCGGCAGATGGCGCTGGTGCCGCAGGATGCGGTGATCTTCGCCACCACGGCGCGCGAGAACATCCGCTTCGGCCGGCCCGACGCCACCGACGAAGAGGTCGAGGCGGCGGCAAAGGCGGCCGCGGCGCACGACTTCCTGATGGCGCTGCCCGATGGCTATGACAGCCAGGTCGGCGAGCGCGGGGTGATGCTTTCGGGCGGGCAGAAGCAGCGTATCGCCATTGCCCGGGCGATCTTGCGCGATGCCCCGATCCTGCTGCTCGACGAGGCGACCAGCGCCCTTGACGCCGAAAGCGAACAGGCGGTGCAGCGCGCCGTCGACGAGATGTCGCGCGATCGCACGACGATCATCATCGCCCACCGGCTGGCAACGGTGAAGAAGGCCGACCGGATCGTGGTGTTCGAACATGGCCGCATCGTTGCCCAGGGCACCCATGATGCGCTGGTGGCCGAGGGCGGGCTTTACGCGCGCCTTGCCCGGTTGCAGTTCACCGAAGGGCTGGCGGCCGAATAAACGCCGCCACGTCAGACTTGCGGGGCGCGGCAAAACCGCCCATCCTTTTCCAAACGGCAAAAAATGCCGAGGGGAGGAACGATGCCGCAATACAGCTATGCCGAAGCCGGCGACCGCAACAAGGTCGAGGCCGCGATGCCCTGGGAGGAGCGGCCCAAGGCGAAGACCATCTACGAGCTTGTGAAAACCACCGCCGAGCGGCGCGACGGCGCCCCGGCGGTTTCGTTCCAGATCCTGTCCGGCCCGAAGGACAAGGCCGAAACCCTGAGCTGGCGGCAGGTTCACGACAAGGCGGTGCAGGCGGCCAACCTGTTCCGGTCTCTCGGCGTCGGTGAAAACGACGTCGTCGCCTACATCCTGCCCAATTGCAACGAGGCGATCATCACCCTTCTGGGCGGGATGATCGCCGGCATCGTCAACCCGGTGAACCCGCTGCTCGAGGCCGAGCAGATCGGCGCCATCCTGCGCGAGACCGGCGCCAAGGTGGTGGTGACGCTGAAGGGCTTTCCAAAAACCGACGTCGCCCAGAAGGCCCATGCCGCGGTGGCGCTGGCGCCGAATGTCGAACATGTTCTCGAGGTCGATCTCAACCGCTACCTGACCTTTCCGAAAAACCTGATCGTGCCGCTGATCCGCCCGAAGGTGACGCCCACCCACAAGGCGCGGGTGGCCGATTTCAACGCCGCCATCGCCGCCCAGCCGACCACGCTGCAATTCCCCGACAGCGCCGGCGACCGGGTGGGCGCCTATTTCCACACCGGCGGCACCACCGGCATGCCGAAGGTGGCCCAGCACACCTATGGTGGCATGGTCTACAACGGCTGGCTGGGGGCGAACCTGCTGTTCGACCCCGACGACGTGCTGATCTGCCCGCTGCCGCTGTTCCATGTCTTCGCGGTGCACGTGGTGTTCATGGCGGTGCTGACGGCGGGGGCGCATGTCGTCTTCCCGACGCCGGCGGGCTATCGTGGCGAGGGGGTGTTCGACAATTTCTGGAAACTGGTCGAGCGCTGGAAGGTCAGCTTCATCATCACCGTTCCGACGGCGATTGCCGCGCTCATGCAGCGCCCGGTCGATGCCGATGTCTCGACGCTCAAGATCGCCTTCTCGGGCTCGGCGCCGCTGCCCGTCGAGCTGTTCCACCGCTTCGAAGAGGCCACCGGCGTCACGCTCGTCGAGGGCTACGGGCTCACCGAGGCGACCTGCCTCGTGTCGTGCAACCCGATCGGCGAGGGCAACAAGAAGATCGGCTCGGTCGGGGTGCCCTTCCCCTATACCGAGGTCAAGATCCTGCACGTCGCGCCCGATGGCAGTGTGCTCAAGGAATGCGGCACCGACGAGGTGGGCGAGATCTGCGTCTACAACCCCGGGGTCTATGTCGGCCACACCTATACCGACGAGAGCAAGAACGAGGGGCTCTTCGCCGACGGGCGCTATCTGCGCACCGGCGATCTCGGCCGCATCGACGAGGACGGCTACCTCTGGATCACCGGCCGGGCGAAAGACCTGATCATCCGCGGCGGCCACAACATCGACCCGGCGATCATCGAAGAGGCGCTGGCCGCCCATCCGGCGGTGGCCTTCGCCGGGGCGATCGGCCAGCCCGACAGCTTTGCCGGCGAGTTGCCCTGCGCCTATGTCGAGCTCGTCGAGGGGGCCGAGGTGACCGAGGAAGAGCTGATGGAGTTCGCCCGCAAGCACATCCACGAGCGCGCCGCGGTGCCGAAATACATCGGCATCGTCGACGAGCTGCCGAAAACCGCCGTCGGCAAGGTGTTCAAGCCCGAGCTGCGCAAGCAGGCGATCGCGCGCGTCTATGACGCCGCCCTTGCCGAGGCGGGGCTTGCGGCCCATGTCGAAGAGGTGATCGACTCGAAAAAGCTCGGTCTCGTGGCCCGGATCAAGGCCGACGGCCCGGTCGATCGGGCAGCCGTCGAGCATGTTCTGGGCGCCTTCACGCGCCCGTTCGAATGGGTTGACTAGAAGCCATGCGCGCCGTTCCCGAAGCCCCGATCGTTCTGACCCTGCAGACGGGAGAGCGCTTCGAGGTTGACGGCCACGGCTACCTGCTGAACCCCGAGGGCTGGACCGAATCCTTCGCCGAATACGTCGCCCGGCAAGAGGGCATCACGCTCACCCCCCGCCACTGGGAGCTGATCCGCTGGATTCGCGCCGAGGAGGCCGATCACGGGGTGATGCCCGATGCCCGGTTCGCGATGAAGTTCCTCGGCGGCGCGGCCGGAAAGCAGGCGGGGCGCGAAGAGCTCTTCCGCCTCTTTCCCTATGGCTACGTGAAACAGGCGGTGCGGATCGCCGGCATGCGCCAGCCGCGGGCCTGGTCGACGGGCTGAGCGCGGGCGCCAGGGAGGCCCTTAGTCCTTTTTCGCCTCGAGCGAGGCCGCCACCTCGTCGCGCAGGGCCTCGAGATCGGCCCGCGCCTCCTGCAATTCGGCGATCTGCGCGTCGAGCTTGCCCATCTGCCGGGTGGCGATCTCGACCCATGCGCGCATCTGCGCCTCGCTGCCCTGCTCGTCGCGGATCAGAAGCCACTGGCGCATCTCTTCGAGCGAAAAGCCGAAATGGCGCCCGCGCTTGATCAGCGTCATCCGCGCCACGTCGCGCGGGGTGTAGTAGCGCGCGCGCCCCTCGCGCTCGGGCGAGAGCAGCTCGATGTATTCGTAGTAGCGCAGGGTGCGGGGGGTCACGTCGAACCGCGCGCACATCTCCTTGAACGAAAGCCTTTCGTCGCCCACGGGTTACGGTCCTCTGTCTGGTGGGGCGAGCCTAACCGGGGCGGACGGCGCTGTCCACCGCCGGCCAAGGGGGGTTGCCCCCGGGCGCAATGGTGCGAATAACGGGGGGAACAATCCGGGGAGACAGGCCGTGGACAGGGACGAAATCGACAGGAAATCGCGCATCGCGCGGCAGTTCATCGAGGTGATTCCGCATTCGCGCGCCCTCGGCATGGAGATGGAAGAAATCGGCGGCGGGACGGCGCAGATCTCGATGCCCTACGATGCCCGCTTCATCGGCGACGCGCGCACCGGGGTGATTCACGGCGGCGCGGTTTCGGCGCTGCTCGACACCTGCTGCGGTGCGGCGGTGATTTCGGCCGGCGATACCGAGGCGGTGACGGCAACGCTCGATCTGCGCATCGACTACATGCGCCCGGCGCGCCCGGGCCAGCGGATCACCGCGCGGGCCACCTGCTACCACGTCACCCGCACCGTCGCCTTCGTGCGCGCCATCGCCCACGACGGCGACCCCGACAACCCCGTTGCCACCGCCGCCGGCGCCTTTACCGCCGGCGGGCAGAAGCGGCGCAGCACGGAGGCGGCATCATGAAACGGCCCGAACCGGTTCAGGTCATCAAGCAGCGGCGCGATCTGGGGTTGGCGCGGCTGGTCGAAAGCGTGCCCTACATCGGCTGGCTGGGCATCACCTTCGAGCGCAAGGGCGACGAGCTGACAGCGACGCTCGGCTTCAGCGACAGGCTCATCGGCAACCCGATGCTGCCGGCGCTCCACGGCGGGGCAACGGCGGCCTTTCTCGAAAGCACGGCGACGATCCAGCTGGCATGGACGATGCTCTGGGACGAGATCGAGAGCGGGCGCGTCGACCCGGAAAGCCTCACGCCGGAAACCCTGCCGCGCCTGCCCAAGACCATCGACTTCACCGTCGATTACCTGCGCACCGGCCTGCCGCGCGACGCCTATGCCCGCGCCCGGGTGGTGCGCTCGGGGCGGCGCTATGCCAGCGTGCAGGTCGAGGCCTGGCAGGACAACCGCGAGCGGCCCTATGCCGCGGCGACGGGGCATTTCCTGATGCCCGCGCGCGATGGCTGAGCCCGCGGCGCGGCCGGCGGCGCCCGCGCCCGTGGCGCTGAGCCACCGGCGGGTGCTGCACATCGCCGTGCCGGTGGTGCTCTCGAATGTCACCGTGCCGGTGCTTGGCGCCGTCGATACCGGCGTCATCGGCCAGCTCGGGGCGGCGGCGCCGATCGGCGCGGTGGGCATCGGGGCGATCATCCTCACCGCCATCTACTGGGTCTTCGGCTTCTTGCGGATGGGCACCGCCGGGCTTGCCGCGCAGGCCCATGGCGCGGGCGAGCGCGGCGAGGTGGCGGCGCTGCTCACCCGGGTTCTGGTGGTCGGCTTCGGGGCCGGGCTCGGGCTGATCGTGCTGCAGGGGCCGGTCTTCCGGGCGGCCTTCCTTGTCTCGCCGGCCTCGCCCGAGGTCGAGGCGCTGGCCCGCCAATACCTCGGGATTCGCGTCTGGTCGGCGCCGGCGATGATCGCCACCTACGGGGTTCTGGGCTGGCTGGTGGCGCAGGAACGTACCCGGGCGCTGTTTGCCGTGCAATTCACCATGAACATGGTCAACATCGTGCTCGACCTTGTCTTCGTGCTCGGCCTCGGCTTCGGCGTCGGGGGCGTGGCCAGCGCGACGGTGATCGCCGAATGGTCGGGCCTCGGGCTGGGCCTGTGGTTCTGCCGGGCGGCCTTTTCCACCCCCGCCTGGCGCGACGCCGCCCGGGTGTTCGACCGTGCCCGCCTTGCCCGCATGGCGCGGGTGAACGGCGACATCCTCCTGCGCTCGCTGCTGCTGCAGGCGATCTTCGTGAGCTTCATGTTCCTCGGCGCCGGCTTCGGCGACGTGACGCTGGCGGCAAACCAGATCCTGCTGCAATTCCTCTACATCACCGCCTACGGGATGGACGGCTTTGCCTTCGGCGCCGAAAGCCTTGTCGGGCAGGCGCTGGGCGCGCGCGACCGGCCGGGGCTGCGCCGGGCGGCAATTCTGACCAGCCTCTGGGGGCTTTACACCGTCATCGCCTTCGCGCTGGCCTTCTGGCTCTTCGGCGGGCGCATCGTCGAGATCATGGCCAAGGCGCCCGAGGTGCAGGAGGAGGCGCGCCGCTACCTGCCGTGGATGATTGCCGCGCCGATCTGCGGCTGGGCCTCTTGGATGCTCGACGGCATCTTCATCGGCGCCACCGCCAGCCGCGACATGCGCAACATGATGCTGGTCTCGGCGCTCGTCTATGCCGTGGCCGCCCTCGCGCTGGTGCCGGCATTTGGCAACCACGGGCTCTGGGCGGCGCTGTTGATTTCCTTCCTCGCCCGGGGGGTAAGCCTCGGGCTGCGCTACCCCGCGCTCGAGGCCGCGGCTGGGCGGGCAGGCTAGAGAATCTCGAGCACGCTTTCCGGCGGGCGGCCGATCCGGGCCTTGCCGCCGGCAAAGACGATCGGCCGTTCGATGAGCTTCGGCACCTCGGCCATGGCGCGGATCAGGGTTTCGTCGTCGCTGCCCCGGCTCAGGCCAAGGTCACGGAACTCGGGTTCCTTCGTGCGCATGACCTCGATCGGCCGAAGCCCGAGCATGGCGAGGGCCTCGCGGATCTCGGCCTCGCTCGGCGGCTCGTCGAGATAACGGCGCACCTTCGGGGCGATGCCGCGCTCCTCGATCAGCGCCAGCGTCTGCCGGCTTTTCGAACAGCGGGGGTTGTGCCAGATGGTGACATCGCTCACAGCCAGTCTCCTCTCTTGCTGCCGACGGCTTCGGCGACATTGGCGAAACCGTCGCGTTTCAGGTGAGCCTCGAGGCCGTGCAGGATTTTCGGCACGAGGCCGAGCCCGCCATAGACGAGGGCGGAATAGAGCTGCAGGGCCGAGGCGCCGGCGCAGATCTTGGCATAGGCGGTGGCGGCGCTGTCGATCCCGCCGACGCCGACGAGGGGCAGCGCGCCATCGGTCAGCGCCGAGAGCCGCGCCAGAACGCGGGTGGACTTTTCGAACAATGGCGCCCCGGAAAGCCCGCCTGCCTCGCTCGAAAATTGGCTTTTCACGCCATCGCGGGCGATTGTCGTATTCGTGGCAATGATCGCGTCGACCCCCGTCTCGACGGCGACACCGGCAATCTCGGCGAGCGCGTCGCCCGACAGATCGGGGGCGATCTTGAGGAACACCGGCAGCCGGGCGGGCAGCGCGTCGCGGGCGCCCAGCACCCGGGTGAGCAGCGCCGTAAGCGCCTTGGCCCCCTGCAGATCGCGCAGGCGTTCGGTATTGGGCGACGAGACGTTCACGGTGACGAAATCGACATGCGCGCCGCAGCTTTCGAGCAGTTTCACATAGTCGCCGGGGCGGTCGTCGCTGTCCTTGTTGGCGCCGAGGTTGAGCCCGACCGGAACCGGCCCGCGCGGGCGCGTGGCGAGGCGGGCGGCGACGACATCCTGACCGGCGTTGTTGAACCCCATGCGGTTGATGACCGCCGCATCCTCGGTGAGGCGGAACAGGCGCGGGCGCGGGTTTCCCGGCTGCGGGCGCGGGGTCACCGCCCCGACCTCGATGAAGCCGAAACCGGCGCGGCTGAGCGGGGCGATCGCCTCGGCATTCTTGTCGTAGCCGGCGGCAAGGCCGAGCGGGTTGGGCAGGGCGAGCCCGGCCAGCCGCGTGGCCAGCGCCGGGCTGGTGACCGGCCCGCCCGGCAGCGGCGCGAGGCCCACCTTGAGCGCAAGGAGCGAGAGCCGGTGCGCGCGCTCGGGCTCGAAGCAGCGCAGAAGCGCCATCCCCGCCCGCTCGATGCCACCGATGTCGTCTGGACGCGCCCGCTCCCGCTCGGGCCCGATGGCCGCCACCGCTTCCCCGGAGAGATGACATGAGCCTTTACGAGCGGGCGGGGATGGCGCTTCTGCGCTGCTTCGAGCCCGAGCGGGCGCACCGGCTCT
>RFKM01000259.1 GCA_003694465.1 Alphaproteobacteria bacterium | reverse complement strand
GCGCGGGGCTCGACCGGCTCTTCGTCACCTCGGCCACCGAGGGGCTGAAAACGCCCGGTGCGCAGGACGGGCGCACCTTCGTTCTGCCCGCCGGGGTGGCGGGCCGGCCCGAACCCCGGGTTCTTCTCATGGAGCAAGAGACGCGATGAAACGGACGATCGGAACCTGCTATTACCCCGAGCACTGGCCTGAAGAGATCTGGGCCGAAGATGCGGCGCGGATGGCCGAGGCGGGACTGACCTGGGTGCGGATCGGCGAATTTGCATGGTCGCGGCTGGAGCCCGCGCCGGGCGCCTATGACTTCGGCTGGCTCGACCGGGCGATCGAGACCCTCGGGCGGGCGGGGCTGCGCGTCGTGCTTGGAACCCCGACGGCCACGCCGCCGCGCTGGATGCTCGAGCGCCACCCCGACATGCTCGCCGTCGATGTCGAGGGCCGGCCGCGCAAGTTCGGCTCGCGCCGGCACTATTGCTTCAGCCACGAGGGCTACCGGGCGGAATCCGCCCGCATCGTCACGGAACTCGCCCGTCGCTACGGGCACAATCCCCATGTCGCCGCATGGCAGACCGACAACGAATACGGCTGCCACGACACCACGCTTTCCTATTCCGAGGCGGCGCGGGAGGCCTTCCGCCGCTGGCTGCGGGCGCGCTACCCCGGCACGGGCAATGGAGGCGACATCGCGGCCCTGAACGCGGCCTGGGGCAATGTCTTCTGGTCGATGGAGTATGACGATTTCGACCAGATCGACCTGCCGAACCTGACCGTGACCGAGCCAAACCCGGCCCATGCCCTTGCCTTCCGGCGCTTCAGCTCGGATCAGGTGGCCAGCTTCAACCGCGCGCAGGTGGAGATCATCCGCGCCCATTCCGACGCGCCGATCACCCACAATTTCATGGGGCAGGTGACCGATTTCGACCATTTCGGCCTTGCCGAAGACCTCGATTTCGCCAGCTGGGACAGCTACCCGCTGGGCTTTCTCGAAGACCGGGTGGTGGCCGAGGCCGGCTGGAAGCGGCGCTTTGCCCGTCAGGGCGACCCGGATTTCCAGGCCTTTCACCACGACCTTTACCGCGGGGTCGGGCGCGGGCGCTGGTGGGTGATGGAGCAGCAGCCCGGCCCGGTGAACTGGGCGCCCTACAACCCGGCGCCGCTGCCGGGGATGGTGCGGCTGTGGTCATGGGAAGCCTTCGCCCACGGCGCCGAGGCGGTGTGCTATTTCCGCTGGCGTCAGGCGCCGATGGCGCAGGAACAGCTGCATGCCGGGATGCTGCGCCCCGACAGTGCCGAGGCGCCGGCGCTGGCCGAAGCGCGGCAGGTGGCGCGCGAGATCGCCGAGGCCCCCGAGGTCAGTGCCGGGCGCGCGCCGGTGGCGATCGTCTTCGATTACGATGCCGACTGGGCCTGGAGCGTGCAGCCGCACGGGCGGGGGCTGAGCTATTTCGGGCTGGTGTTCGGGCTTTACCGGGCGCTGCGCGGGCTCGGGCTATCGATCGACATCGTGCCGGCGAGCCGGCGCGATTTCTCGGGCTACGGCCTCATCTTCGCCCCGGGGCTCATGCACATGACGCCGGAGCTGAAGGCGGCGCTGGCTGCCGGCCCCGGCCTGGCGGTGATCGGCCCGCGCGCGGGGGCGCGGGATGCCGACATGCGCATCCCGGTGCCGCTGCCGCCCGATCTGCCGCGGCTCGATCTGCGCGTCGCGCGCCTTGAAAGCCTGCGCCCCGACATGCCCGTTCCGCTTTCCGGTGGCGGGCAGGTGACGGGCTATCGGGAGTTTCTCGAGCTCGGCCCCGGCGCGCAGGTGCTTCTGGCCACGGATGACGGCGCGCCGGTGGCGGTGCGGTCGGGCCGCATCGTCTATGCCGGGGCGTTGCTCGACGCAGCGGGCTGGCGCCGGCTGATCGCGCCGCTCTGCGCCGAACAGGGGATCGAAACCGTCGCCCTTCCCGACGGGGTGCGCCGGCGCGAGACTGAAACCGAAACCTTCTGGTTCAATTTCGAGACCCGGGAAGAAGAGGCGGCGGGCCGGACCCTGCCGCCGCTTTCGGTGACCCGCGAGGTGCGGGGCGTCTGAGGCGCGGGCCGCCGGTTTCGAGAGCCGCGAAAAATCTGCATGGCGCGCGACGGAATGAAACTTTTCGCGCGTTAAGGAGCTGACTTCAACCGAAGGAGGGCTCCATGGCACCGAACACTTCCCGCCCACCGCGCAAGACGGAGGGCCGGCCGTGACCGTCAAGTCGATCAACGGCTGCATCGGCTGCGGCGAATGCGTGCGCAGCTGCCCATGCGACGTGTTGCGCATGGAAGATGGCCGGGCGGTGATCCGCTACCCGGCCGATTGCCAGATCTGCCATCTCTGCCGGATGTATTGCCCGGTGGATGCCATTGAAATGGCGCCGGAAAAATCGTTTCCGCCGATCCTTCCCTGGGGCTGACCATGAACCACGATTCCCGCCGCGCCCTCATCGGCGCCGGTCTCGCGGTGGCCATCGGCCTGCCGCTGATCTTCTACGCGCTCGGCGACGTGCCGCGCCGCAACCTTCTCAAGGAGGGGCTCTCGCTGCTGACGATCCTCTCCTTCGTTTTCCTGCTCGGGCAGATGTTCCTGACCCGGATCAACACGCCGGCGGTTTCGGCCTTCAAGATGCCTTTGGTCCAGCGCCTGCACAAGGCGATCGGCTACGGGGCGATGGGGGTGATGCTGCTGCATCCGGTGCTTGTCGTTCTGCCGCGCTTCTTCGAGGGCGGGGTCCGGCCCGGGGCGGCGTTCTGGACGATGGTCACCAACGTCTCGAACCTCGGGATCGATCTCGGCCTTGCCGCATGGGCGGCGCTGCTGGCCCTTGGCCTTGTGGCCTGGTTCCGGCTGCGGCTGATGGCGCGGCTGGCCAACCGATACCGGGGATGGCGCGGGATTCACGGTGCGATGGCGATGGTTTTCGTCGCCCTCGCGACCGGCCATGCGATCTTGCTCGGGCGCCATTCCGAGCCGGCGATGGTGGCGCTTTACCTCGCCCTCGCCGTGACCGGGCCCTACCTTGTTGCGCGGCTCTACCTTGCCCCGACGACCGCCCGGGCAAACCCCACCGCGGCGAAACCTGCCCATTCT
>RFKM01000258.1 GCA_003694465.1 Alphaproteobacteria bacterium | reverse complement strand
TCCGCCTCGATGACCTGCCGGTTGATCTCGTGATACTTGTCGGTGAGCCGGGCAAAATGGCCGTCGGCCGCGCGCAGCGCGGCCAGCTTCTCGGCGAATTCGGGAAAATCCTCGCTCAGCTCGTGGGCAAGATGCGGCATCGGTTGGGTCCTCCGTCTTTTGTCGCTTTCTCTCTGGCCCCAACCTGCCCCGGCTCCGGCGCCCGCGCCTTGACCGGGATCAAGCCGCGCCCTCAGCGCTGGGCATTCCGCCAGTCGGGATGGATCCAGGGTGCGCGCCGGTCGGGGGCGAGCGGGCTTCGGCCGAGGATATGGTCGGCGGCCTTCTCGCCCACGAGGATCGACGGCGCGTTGGTGTTGCCGTTGGTAATCCGCGGGAAGATCGAGCTGTCGGCCACGCGAAGGCCCTCGACGCCGATCACCCGGCACTCCGGGTCGACCACCGCCATCGGGTCGTCCGCAGCGCCCATCCGGGCGGTGCCGCAGGGGTGATAGGCGCTTTCGGCGTGTTCGCGGATGAAATCGTCGAGCGCGTCGTCGGTCTGGAGCGCTTCGCCCGGCTGGATCTCGTGCTTCACGTGTTCGGCCAGCGCTGGCTGGGCAGCGATCTCGCGCGTCAGGCGCAGGGCGGCGCGGAAGGTCTGCCAGTCGTCCTCGTGGCTCATGTAGTTGAAGCGGATCTTCGGCGCCGCGGCCGGGTCGGCCGAGGCCAGCGTCACCGCCCCACGCGAGGGCGAGCGCATCGGCCCGGTATGAACCTGGAAGCCGTGGCCCTCGGCCGCCGCCTTGCCATCGTAGCGCACCGCGATCGGCAGGAAGTGGAACTGGATGTCGGGGTATTCCACCCCGGCGCGCGAGCGGATGAAGCCGCAGCTTTCGAACTGGTTCGAGGCGCCGTGGCCGGTTTTCGTGAACAGCCATTGCGCCCCGATGAGCGCCTTGCCCAGAAGGTTCCAGTAGCGATAGAGCGTGATCGGATGGCGCGCGGCGAACTGGACGTAAACCTCGAGATGGTCCTGCAGGTTCTGCCCGACGCCGGGGCGGTCGGCCACCACCTCGATGCCATGTTCGGCCAGATGCGCCGCCGGCCCGATGCCCGACAGCATGAGCAGCTTGGGGGTGTTGATCGAGGAAGCCGAAAGGATCACCTCGCGCCCGGCCCGCACCACCTGCCGGCCGCCGCGCGCCTCGACCTCGACGCCCACCGCCCGGCCATTCTCGATCACCACCCGGCGGGCAAGGCCGCGCAGCACCCGCACCCGGCCGGTTTTCAGCGCCGGGCGCAGGTAGGCGTTGGCCGTCGACCAGCGCCGCCCGCGATACACGGTCATGTCGAAGGCACCGAAGCCCTCCTGCTGGTAGCCGTTGTAATCGTCGGTCACCGGGTAGCCGGCCTGACGCCCGGCCTCGACGAAGGCATGAAAGAGCGGGTTCCATTGCCGCGCGCGGGTGACATGCAGCGGCCCGCTGTCGCCGCGCCAGTCCGACCGGCGCGGGCCGTGCCAGTGCTCCATGCGCCGGAAATAGGGCAGCACGTCGGCATAGGCCCAGCCCTTGGCCCCCTGTTCGGCCCAGTGGTCATAGTCGCGGGCATGGCCGCGCACATAGACCATGCCGTTGATCGACGACGACCCGCCCAGCACCTTGCCCCGCGGCACGACGAGGCGGCGGTTGCCCAGCCCCGGTTCGGGCTCGCTCATGAAGCCCCAGTCGTAGCGGGGCATGTTCATCGGGTAGGAGAGCGCCGCCGGCATCTGGATGAAGGGGCCGGCATCGCTGCCGCCAGCTTCGATCACCACGACGTTGCGCCCGGCCTCGGCGAGCCGAAAGGCAAGGGCCGCCCCGGCGCTGCCGGAGCCGACGATCACGTAATCGGGGGTCATGTCCCGCTCCGTTTTCCGGTTCAGAACGGCGCTTCGAGCGCGTCCATGCGCACGAAGACCGATTTGAGTTGCGAATAGTGTTCGATGGCCGCTTTCGCGTTCTCACGCCCGACGCCCGAGGCCTTGGTGCCGCCGAAGGGCACTTCCACCGGCGCGTCGTTGTAGCTGTTGATGAAGCAGGTGCCGGCCTCGAACCCGGCCACCACCCGGTGGGCGCGCTGGAGATCGCGGGTAAAGACCCCGGCGGCGAGGCCGAACTCGGTGTCGTTGGCGCGGGCCATGGCCTCGTCTTCGGTCTCGAAATCGAGCACGCACATCACTGGGCCGAAGATCTCTTCGCGGGCGATCACCATGTCGTCGCGCACGTCGGCAAAGACCGTCGGCTCGACGAAGAAGCCCGGCCGCTCGGCGCGCTTGCCGCCGGTGACGAGGCGGGCGCCCTCCTCGAGCCCCTTGGCGATGTAGTTCAGGACGATGTTCATCTGCCCCTCGCTGACCATCGGGCCGAAGTTGGTGGCCTCGTCGAGCGGATCGCCCATCACCGCCTGCCCGAGCCGTTCGGTGAGGCGGGCAAGGAAGGCCTCCTTGATGCCCTTCTGGACGAAAACCCGGGTGCCGTTCGAGCAGACCTGCCCCGAGGAATAGAAATTGCCGAGAATCGCCCCCGAAACGGCGCTTTCGAGGTCGGCGTCGTCGAAGATGAGAAGCGGCGACTTGCCGCCGAGTTCCATGGTGACGTGTTTCATCCCCGCCGCGGCGGCGGCATAGACCTTTCGCCCCGTCGGCACCGATCCGGTGAGCGAAACCTTGGCCACGCGGCTGTCGGTCACCAGCGGCGCGCCGACGGCGCCGGCCCCCTGCACGACGTTGAACACCCCCGGCGGCAGGCCCGCCTCGGTGAGGATCTCGGCCAGTTTCAGCGCCGAAAGCGGGGTGGTTTCGGAGGGTTTGAACACCATCGTGTTGCCCACCGCCAGCGCCGGGGCCGATTTCCAGCAGGCGATCTGGGTCGGGTAGTTCCACGCCCCGATGCCGACGCAGACGCCGAGCGGTTCGCGAATCGTATAGGCCCAATTGCCGCCCCCCAGCGGGATGTGCTCGCCGGTCAGCGCGCCGGCAAGCCCGCCGAAATATTCCAGCGCATCGGCGCCCGAGGTGGCATCGGCCACCAGCGTTTCCTGCAGGGGCTTGCCGGTGTCGAGGGTTTCGAGCACCGACAGGTCGCGGTTGCGGGCGCGGATGATGTCGGCGGCCCGGCGCAGGATCCGCCCGCGCTCGGTGCCCGAGAGCGCCGCCCAGCCGGGCTGGGCCGCCCTGGCCGCCGCCAGCGCCCGTTCGATGAGCGCCGGGGTCGCGGCGCGCACCATCGCGATGCGCTCGCCGGTGGCCGGATAGACGACCGGCATCTCTTCGCCGGCCGGGTCTTCAACGTATTCGCCATTGATGAAATGGCTGGCTTTCGGTTGTGCGTCTGGTTTCATTCTTGCCTCCGGCGGGAGTATCTTGGCCAGGAAAAGGTCATTCGCCGCGCGGGAAGCGCTGGCGTTCTTCGAGGTCGTTGAGGTCGAGGTGGTTGCGCATGTAGCGCTCCGAGGCCCGGGCCAGCGGCTGGTAGTCCCACGGGAAATAGGCACCGTTGCGCAGCGCCTCGTAGACCACGAGCCGGCGCGCTTGCGAGGCCCGCACCTCGGAATCGAACTTGTCCAGATCCCACAATCCATCGGCCATTTCGGCCAGTTTCGCGTGGGTTTCTTGATGTTCTGGAACATTCGCGAGGTTGTGCAGCTCTTGCGGGTCGGCCTCGAGATCGAACAGCTGGTCGGGGTCGAGGGCGCAGCGGTTGAACTTGTGCCGCCCGAGCCGGATCGACACCAGCGGCGCTTCCGAGGCCTCGGCGGCATATTCCATCAGCACCGGGCCGTGGGCGCCGCCGGCGGCCACCGGCAGAAGGCTCTCACCGTCGATCCACGGCGCGATCTCGCCCAGCGGGATGCCGGCAAGCTCGGCCAGCGTCGGGGTCACGTCGAGGGTGGAAACCGGGGTGTCGACCCGCCCCGGCGTCAGCCCCGGCGCGGCGATCATCAGCGGCACCCGGGCCGAGCCTTCATAGAAGTTCATCTTGAACCACAGCCCGCGCTCGCCGAGCATGTCGCCGTGGTCGGAGACGAAAAGGATGATCGCCTCCTGCCGCGTCGCCTCGAGGGCGTGCAGGATCTCGCCGATCTTGTCGTCGATGTAGGAGATGTTGGCGAAATAGGCGCGCCGGGCGCGGCGGATGTGCTGTTCGGTGATCTCGTATTTGCGCCAGTCGTTGGCGTCGAAGATGCGCCGGGCGTGAGGGTCGTGCGCCTCGTAGGGCATGGCCGGCACCTCGGGCAGAAGGTGGGCGCAATCCGCGTAGAGATCCCAGTATTTGCGGCGGGCGACATAGGGGTCGTGCGGGTGGGTGAAGCTCACCGTCAGGCTCCACGGGCGCGCATCCTTGCCGCGGGCGAGGTCATAGACCTTCTGCACCGCGTTGAAGGCGACCTCGTCGTCATATTCGAGCTGGTTGGTGATCTCGGCCACCCCGGCGCCGGTGACGCTGCCCATGTTGTGATACCACCAGTCGATGCGCTGGCCGGGCTTGGTGTAGTCGGGCGTCCAGCCGAAATCGGCGGGGTAGATGTCGGTGGTGAGGCGCTCTTCGAAGCCGTGCAGCTGGTCGGGGCCGACGAAATGCATCTTGCCCGAAAGGATCGTGTGCCAGCCGGCGCGGCGCAGATGGTGGGCATAGGTCGGTATGTCGGAGGCGAATTCGGCGGCGTTGTCATAGACGCGCGTGTGCGAGGGCAGCAGCCCCGACATGAAGCTCGCCCGCCCCGGCGCGCAAAGCGGGCTGGCGGTATAGGCATTGGCAAAGCGCACCGACCTTTCGGCAAGGCGGCGCAGGTTCGGCGTGTGCAGCCAGTCGGCCGGCCCGTCGGGAAAGAGCGTGCCGTTCAGCTGGTCGACCATCAGTATGAGGATGTTGGGCCGGGTCATGGGCGGTTCGTCTCCAGCAGCGTGTCGAGGCAAAGGCGCAGGCGCGCCTCGGGGGCGAGACCGTCGCCGGGCGCGCCGAGGGCGTGGCGGATGTAGAGCCCGTCGATGAGGGCGGCGAGGGTTTCGGCAACGAAGCCGGCGCGCTCGCCGGCCAGCGGGCGCAACGCATGCACGAGGTTCGCATGCAGGCGCCGGTGATAGATCGACAGAAGCCGCCGCGCCCCGGGCATGGTCTGGGCATGGAGATAGAATTGCAGCCACGCGGTGACCGTCTCGTCTTCGAAATGCTCGGGGCCGAAGGAGGCTTCGATGATCGCCTCGAGGCGGGCGCGCGGGCTGTCGGCCTTCTTCAGCGCCGCCCGCACTTCGGCCCCGTAGCGCGCGAGAATCGCCCTCATGGCGGCGACGAGAAGATCGTCCTTGCCGCCGAAATAATGGTGCGCGAGCCCCGAAGAGACCCCGGCGCGCCGGGCGATCCGGCTCATCGTCACGTCGAGCGAGCCGGCCGCGCCGATCTCTGCAATGGTGGCTTTCACCAGCGCCTCTCGGCGTATAGGCTCCATTCCGAGCTTCGGCATATTGTTCCCTTTTCAAGCTGTGCGAAGCGTGGTTTACTTTGATTGACTCGTCAATCAAGAAAAATGCAACAGGGAGACCAACCATGAAACTGAAGACGACCCTCTCGGCCCTTGCCATCGTGCTTGCCGGCGCCGGTTCCGGCGCGGCAGCCGATTGCAGCACGGTGACCTTCTCCGACGTCGGCTGGACCGACATCACCGCCACCACCGCGGCGACCAGCGTCGTGCTCGAGGCGCTGGGCTACGACACCGACATCAAGGTGCTTTCGGTGCCGGTGACCTATGAATCCATGGCCCGCGGCGATGTCGACGTGTTCCTCGGCAACTGGATGCCGACGATGGAAGAGAACATCGCCCCCTACCGCGAGGCCGGCACCGTCGATACCGTGCGCGCCAACCTCGAAGGGGCGAAATACACCCTCGCGGTGAACCGCCCGGCGATGGACCTCGGCATTCACGACTTTGCCGATATCGCCGCCCACAAGGACGAGCTCGACGGCAAGATCTACGGCATCGAGCCGGGCAATGACGGCAACAGGCTGATTCTCGACATGATCGCCCAGAACGCCTTCGGCCTTGGCGATTTCGAGCTGAAGGAAAGCTCCGAACAGGGGATGCTGGCGCAGGTGGCCCGGGCCGACAAGCAGGGCAAGCCGATCGTCTTCCTCGGCTGGGAGCCGCACCCGATGAACGCCAATTTCGACATGGGCTATCTCTCGGGCGGCGATGACTGGTTCGGCCCGAACTACGGCGGCGCCACCGTCTATACCAACACCCGGGCCGGCTATGTCGACGAATGCCCGAACGTGGGTGCGCTGCTCAAGAACCTCGTCTTCTCGCTGCAGATGGAAAACGAGATCATGGGCGCGATTCTCGATGACGGCGAAGAGCCCGCGGCTGCCGCGAAGGCCTGGCTGGCCGCCCATCCCGACACCTGGAAGCCCTGGCTCGAGGGCGTGACCACCATCGACGGTGGCGATGCGGTGGCGGCGGTTTCGGCCGCGCTGGGCATGTAAGAGGCAAGGGCAGCGGGCGCGGGTGAGACCATCCGCGCCCGTGGCATGTTCGGGGCGCCGCCCCGGTTCGGCAGGAAACGATCAGCAGGACAGCGCGGATGAATTGGCTGACCGACCAGAAGATTCCCATCGGCAAGGGCGCGCGGGCCGCCTTCGACTGGCTGCAAGACGTGGGCGGGCCGTTCTTCGACTGGATATCGTGGCTCATGGAAGTGCTCATCGGCGCCTTCCTGTGGGTCTTGCAGACGCCGCCGGAACTGGCGGTGGTGGCCGTTTTCGTCGGCCTCACGTGGCTCTTGCAGCGCAACTGGAAGACGACGCTTCTGGTGCTCGCGGGCTTTCTGTTCATCATCAACCAGGGCTATTGGGAAGAGACCACCGAAAGCTTGACCCTCGTGCTTTCTTCGGCCTTCGTCTGCATGAGCGTTGGCGTGCCGATCGGCATTGCCGCCGCCCACCGGCCGCGGCTCTATGTCTGGATGGCGCCGGTGCTCGACCTGATGCAGACCCTGCCGACCTTCGTCTATCTGATCC
>RFKM01000257.1 GCA_003694465.1 Alphaproteobacteria bacterium | reverse complement strand
GTCTCCCTGTGGCCACGATAGCGATTTTCGCCCGCCGGTCGAGATCTTGTGCCCCGGGTTTCGCCGCGGCGCGGCAGAGTCGGGGAAAAATCGCCAAACACACGCAAAACGGGAAAATCGACAAGCGACTGGCGGGGGCGCTGACATGCCGCACCTTGGCAAGGGACGGAAAATCAAAGGTTAATCTTGAATCAAAACAATTCCTCTGAATATGACCAAAAAGACAGGTTGCCCGACGGGCACACGCTGTGGTCTCTTGCGCGAAACAACTGTTCGGTTGGGAGTAGACAGTATGAAACACCCTGTGGATGTTCACGTCGGGAAGCGGATTCGCCATCGCCGGTGGATGATCGGCATGACGCAGCAGCAACTGGCCGAACGGGTTGGGATCAAGTTCCAGCAGATCCAGAAATACGAAACCGGGATGAACCGCGTCAGTGCCTCGCGGCTGTGGGACATTTCCGAGGCGCTCGAGGTGCCGATCGACTTTTTCTTCGAGGGGCTCGAAGGCAGCGGCCCCGAAACCGTCAGCAATGCCGTGCCCGGCGACATTCTCGCCGACAAGGAGGCGCTGGAGCTGGTGCGCTCCTATTACGCCATTCCCGAGACCCAGCGCCGGCGCCTGTTCGATCTCGCCCGGGTTCTGTCCGACGTGGCCTGACCGGGGTTGACGGGCCGGGGGGCAGGCTCTACCGCCAGAGCCATCAGCCCCGGTGATCCCATGACGACATTCGATGCCCCGACCCGCGACGACCTGAAAGAGGTCGCCCTTCTGCTGGCCGATGCGGCGCGCGGGGCGATCCTTCCGCATTTCCGCGCACCGGGGCTGGCGGCCGAAAACAAGCTGCAATCGGGGTTCGATCCGGTCACCGCCGCCGACCGCGCCGCCGAAAGGGCGATGCGCGAGATCCTGGCAAGGCGGCGTCCGGATGACGCAATTGTCGGCGAGGAATTCGGCGAGAAGGCAGGGACGAGCGGGCTGACCTGGGTGCTCGACCCGGTGGACGGGACCCGCGCCTTTCTCTCGGGCACGCCGACCTGGGGTGTGCTTGTCGCCGTAGGCGACGAGGCCGGGCCCCGCCTCGGGGTGATCGACCAGCCCTTCATTTCCGAGCGGTTCGTGGGCGGGTTCGGCGAAGCCTGGACGGAAGGTCCCCTTGGCCGGCATGCGCTGGCCACCCGCGCGCCGCGCAGGCTCGACGAAGCGATCCTGTTCACCACCTTTCCCGAGGTCGGAACGGCGACGGAGAAGGCGGCCTTCGACGCGCTGGCGGCGCGGGTGCGCCTCACCCGCTACGGGCTCGACTGCTATGCCTATGCGCTCGTGGCCGCGGGGCAGATCGACCTTGTCGTCGAGGCCGGCCTGCAGGCCTATGACGTGCAGGCGCCGATCGCGGTGATCGAGGCGGCCGGCGGGGTCGTGACCGACTGGGAAGGGCGCCCGGCGCATCGGGGCGGGCGGGTTCTGGCCGCGGCCAATGCCGAGATTCACGCCGCGGCGCTTGAGGTGCTGCGGGCCGCCGGATAGGGGGCGCTGCCCCCGCGCCCTGCGGGCGCTCCCCCGGGATATTTCCGGAAAGATGAAGGCCTGTTGTCCGGATGCGGGCGGCGGCGCACGCCTTGTTCTTCTTGCCGGTGCGCGCGAAGATCGGGGCGGGAAACGGGGAGGCGCGCATGGACCTGCTCATTCGCAAGGCCGAGGCTGTGGTGACGATGGATGACGGCGGGCGCGAGATCGCCGGGGGTGACGTGCTGCTGCGCGGCGGCGTGATCGCGCAGGTCGGGCAGGGGCTCGAGGCGCCGGGGGCCGAGGTGATCGAGGCGGCGGGCTGCGTCGTCACGCCGGGGCTGGTGAACACCCATCATCATCTTTATCAGACCCTGACCCGGGCCGTGCCGGGGGCGCAGGACGCGTTGCTCTTTGGCTGGCTGAAACGGCTCTATCCGATCTGGGCGCGCTTCGGGCCCGAGGAGATCTTCGTTTCGACGCAGGTCGGGCTGGCGGAACTGGCGCTTTCAGGCTGTTCGCTGACATCCGATCATCTTTACCTGTTTCCGAATGGCGCGCGGCTTGACGATACCATTGCCGCGGCACGGGAGGTCGGGCTTCGGTTTCACCCGACGCGCGGGGCGATGAGCATCGGCGAGAGCGAGGGGGGGCTTCCACCGGATGCGCTTGTCGAACGTGAGGGGGCGATTCTCGACGATTGCCTGCGGGTAATCGATGCCTTTCACGACCCGTCCGAGGGGGCGATGGTGCGGGTCGGGGTTGCGCCCTGTTCGCCCTTTTCGGTGAGCCGGGAGCTGATGCGCGAGGCGGCGGTTCTGGCGCGCGACAAGGGGGTGATGCTGCACACCCATCTGGCCGAGAACGACGAGGACGTGGCCTATTCGCTGGCGCGCTTCGGGATGCGCCCGGGCGACTATGCCGAGGATCTGGGCTGGGTCGGGCCGGACGTCTGGCATGCCCATGCGGTGAAGCTCGAGGCGGGCGAGATCGGGCTGTTTGCGCGCAGTCGCACCGGGGTGGCCCATTGCCCCTGTTCGAACTGCCGCCTCGGCTCGGGCATCGCGCCGGTGCGGGCGATGCGCGATGCGGGCGTCAAGGTCGGGCTCGGGGTCGACGGTTCGGCCTCGAACGATGCGGGCAACCTGGTCGACGAGGCGCGGCAAGCGATGCTGTTGCAGCGCGTGGCCCATGGTGCGGATGCGATGAGCGCGCGCGAGGCGCTCTGGATCGCGACGCGCGGCGGGGCCGAGGTTCTGGGCCGCGATGACGTCGGGCAGATCGCGCCGGGCAAGCGCGCCGACATCGCGGTCTGGGATGTCTCGGGGATCGAAAGCGCCGGGTCATGGGACAGGGCGGCGCTGCTCTTGGCCGGGCCGCGGCGGGTGCGCGACCTGTTTGTCGAAGGGCGGCAGGTGGTGGCGCGCGGGCGGCTGACGACGCTCGATCTGCCGCGCCTCGTCGAGCGGCAGAACCGGCTCGCGCGCCGGCTCGTGTTCTAGGGTCAGGACCCATTCCTCCCGCGTCCACAGTTTGGCAGACTTGCCCGCTGAACAGGCGCGATGGCGCAGGAATAGTGGTGCTATTTCAAGCCATTGCAACG
>RFKM01000256.1 GCA_003694465.1 Alphaproteobacteria bacterium | reverse complement strand
GGCCGGAATCGCCTCGAAGGCGGTGCCCGCCCCGTGCAGCGCCATCAGCGCCGCCTTGGCCGCGTCTTCCGTCATCCCGAGCTTCAGCCCCGCGAGGTCGAAGGAAAGGTCTTCCTCCGGCATCGGCGTGAGCTGCGCCACCGCCGGTTCGGCCTCCGGCTGCGCCTCGTAGGCGGGCTTCGGGGCGAGCGGCGCGACCGCCTGACCGCCTTCCTGCCCCGCGAAGGCGCGCCCGGCGGGCACCGGCGGAAAGCCCCCGGTCATGTAGGCAAGAAGCCGGCGGGTGGCCACCGGCGCGCCGGGAAGCCGGTTGTCGGCCTTGTAGGCGGCGATGGCCCGCCGGGTGTTCTGCCCGGGCGCCCCGTCGACGGCCCCGGCCCCGTATCCATGCCGGTTCAGGAAATCCTGCACCTGCGCGATGCCGTTGCGGTCAAGATCGTCGGCGAGATCGGCGCTGAACATGATCCCGAACGGATCGCTGTCGATATAGGGTCGGAAGGCGCTGGAGAGGGCGACGAGATCGTTGATCTGCGCGCCGGTCAGGGCGCCGGTCGCCGGTGCGCCGATGGCGCTCTGGTATGCACGAATCGAACCGCGCGTGCCCGGGCCGATCGCCCCGTCGATGGCGCCGTGGTAGAAGCCCGCGGCGGCGAGCCCCTCCTGCACCCACATCGCCTGCTGGCGGTCGAGCGCGATGGCGTCGGTCGGCCCGCCGGTTCCAGCGCGGGCCGTGCCGCCGCAGGCCTTCGGGTTGGTCGAACAGACCGCCGCAAGGCCGATGATCCCGAGCGCGAGGGCCCCCGCGGCCGCGCCGCCCCGGCCGCGCGCCTGTGCCGGCTGCGGTGCAACCGCGGCGAGGGCGAGGCTTGCCGCCGCTGTCACGGAAAGGATGGATTTGAAGGTGTTCGTGGAAAGCGCATGAGCCATGAAACCGCTCCTGAAATTGACAGACCGATAATCGCATCGTTCCATGCGACTATCGGCCTGTCAATTTCCGGTTGTTTCCCGGCGCTCAGGCGTGGATGGCCCCATCGCCGCAAGCCAGCGCCGCCTCGCGCACCGCTTCCGAAAGGGTCGGGTGCGCATGACAGGTGCGTGCGAGGTCTTCGGCGGCGGCGCCGAATTCCATCGCCACGCAGGCCTCGTGGATCAGCTCGCCGGCGCTCGGCCCGATGATGTGAACCCCGAGAATCCGGTCGGTCTGCTTGTCGGCGAGGATCTTCACGAAGCCTTCGCCGGCAAACATCGCCTTGGCCCGGCCATTGCCCATGAACGAGAACTTGCCCACCTTGTAGGCGCGCCCCTCGGCCTTCAGGGCTTCCTCGGTCTTGCCGACGCTGGCCACCTCGGGGCTGGTGTAGATGACGCCGGGGATGACGTCGTAATTCACATGCCCCGCCTGCCCGGCGATGCGCTCGGCCACCGCAACGCCCTCGTCCTCGGCCTTGTGGGCGAGCATCGGGCCGTCGATCACGTCGCCGATGGCCCAGATGCCCGGCACGCTGGTCTGCCAGTTGGTGGTTTCGATCTGGCCGCGCTTCGACATCGCCACCCCCAGTGCCTCGAGGCCGAGCCCGCTGGTGTAGGGCCGGCGCCCGGTGGCAACCAGAACCACGTCGGCCTCGAGGCTGTGGGCGCTGTCGTCCTTGCGCAGCTTGTAGTGCACGGTAGCCTTGGTCTTTTTCGCTTCGACCTTTTCGACCGCCGCCCCGAGAACGAAATTCAGGCCCTGTTTCTTGAGGGTGCGTTGCAGCACCTTGGAAATCTCGCCGTCCATGCCGGGGGTGACATGGTCGAGGTATTCGATCACCGTCACCTCGCTGCCAAGGCGGGCATAGACCGAGCCGAGTTCCAGCCCGATCACCCCGGCACCGATCACCGCAAGCCGCCGGGGCACCTTCGGCAGGGCCAGCGCGCCGGTCGACGACACGACGACCTTTTCGTCGATCTCGACGCCGGGCAGGGTTGCCGGCTCGGAGCCCGTGGCGATGACGACATGGCGGGCGGTGTGGGTTTCTTCGCCGACCAGAACCGTTCCCGCCGCCGGGATCTTCGCCCAGCCCCGGATCCAGTCCACCTTGTTCTTCTTGAACAGGAATTCGATGCCCTTGGTGTTCTGGGCGATGACATCGTCCTTGTAGGCGAGCATCTGCCCCCAGTCGACGCTCGGCGCCTTGCCCTTGAGGCCCATCCGGGCGAAGTTTTCCTGCGCCTCGTGCAGGCTGTGGCTGGCATGGAGCAGCGCCTTCGAGGGGATGCACCCGACATTGAGGCAGGTGCCGCCGAGGGTTTCGCGCCCCTCGACGCAGGCGGTCTTGAGCCCGAGCTGGGCGCAGCGGATGGCGCAGACATAGCCACCCGGCCCGCCGCCGATCACGATCACGTCATAGTCTGCCATATCTCTCTCCTCGCCCCGCGGGGCTTTTCAATGCTTGCGCCGCGCCCGCTACTTGCCCGGGCGCGTCAGAAGGAATGCGGTGACCAGCGTCAGCGCCACGTAGGCCCAGGCGGCCCAGACCAGCCAGCCCGGGCCGTTGAGCGCCACGGCGCCGTAGGCCAGCACCAGAACCACCGCCGAGCGCTTTGCCCAGAACTTGAGCTTGGCCTTGCGCGCGGGCATCCAGTTCGAGAAGCCGCCGCCGGGAAGGTTCCGGTCTGCCATCTCAGAGGTCCATCAAGAGCCGGCGCGGATCTTCCAGCGCTTCCTTGACGCGCACGAGGAAGGTCACCGCCCCCTTGCCGTCAACGATCCGGTGGTCATAGGAGAGCGCCAGATACATCATCGGCCGGATCACGATTTCACCGTTCACGACCACCGGGCGATCCTGGATCTTGTGCATTCCCAGGATGCCCGATTGCGGCGGGTTCAGGATCGGCGAGGACATCAGCGAGCCATAGACGCCGCCGTTCGAGATGGTGAAGGTACCGCCCTGCATCTCTTCCATGGTCAGCTTGCCCTCGCGGGCGCGCTTGCCCTTCTCGGCGATGGCCTTCTCGATCTCGGCAAAGCTCATCGCGTCAGCATTGCGGATCACCGGAACGACGAGCCCCTGCGGCGTGCCGGCGGCGACGCCCATGTGGACGAAATTCTTGTAGACGATGTATTCGCCGTCGATCTCGGCATTCACTTCCGGCACCTCGCGCAGGGCGTGGACGCAGGCCTTGGTGAAGAACGACATGAAGCCGAGGCGCACGCCATGCTTCTTCTCGAACTCCTCCTTGTATTGCGCCCGCAGCGACATGATCGCCGACATGTCGACCTCGTTGTAGGTGGTCAGGATCGCGGCGGTGTTCTGGGCGTCCTTCAGGCGCCGGGCGATGGTCTGGCGCAGGCGCGTCATCTTCACGCGTTCCTCGCGGGCCGCATCCTCGGCCGGCACCGAGGCGCGCGGCGCGGCGGCGGCAGGGGCAGGCGCCGCGGCCGGGCGTGCCGGCGCCGCCTGCGCCGCGGCAAGGGCGCGCTGGACGTCCTCTTTCATGATCCGCCCGTCGCGGCCCGTGCCGGTGACCTGGCTCGGGTCGAGCCCGGCCTCGGCCATCGCCTTGTTGGCCGAAGGCGCGTTCTCGATGTCCTTGCCAGCTGTTGCGGGCGCCACCGCCGGTGCGGGCGCCGCGGCGGCGGGCGCTGCACCGGCCCCCGCTTCGGCGCCCTGGGTGATCACCGCGAGCTTGCCGCCGGCCTCGACCGTCGCCCCGGTCGGGAACAGGATCTCGGTCAAAACGCCCGAGACCGGCGCCGGAACCTCGACCGAAACCTTGTCGGTTTCCAGCTCGCACAGCATCTCGTCGGCCTCCACGGCATCGCCGACGTTCTTGAACCACGTCGCGACGGTGGCCTCGGTCACGCTTTCGCCGAGGCTGGGGACCATGACATCGACCTTGTTGCCGCCTTTCGCCTCGGCGGGCGCGGCGGACGGCGCGGGGGCCGCCTTGACCGCAGCGGGCGCGGCCTCTGCCCCGGCCCCTTCTTCGAGCACGGCCAGAAGCGCATCGACCCCCACCGTCGCTCCTTCGGGCGCGACGATTTCCGACAGGACACCCGCCGCCGGCGCCGGCACTTCCACCGTCACCTTGTCGGTTTCCAGCTCGCACAGCATCTCGTCGGCCTCGACCCGGTCGCCCGGCTTCTTGAACCAGGTGGCGACGGTCGCCTCGGTCACGCTTTCGCCCAGGGTGGGCACCCGAACTTCAATGCTCATGGGTCACTTTCCTTCGATGGTGAGCGCGTCGTTCACGAGCGCTGCCTGTTGTGCCTTGTGCTGGCTCATGAGGCCCGTCGCCGGCGAGGCCGAGGCCTGCCGTCCGGCATATTTCGGGCGTGTGTCTGTTTCGCGGATGTGCTTGAGAACCCACTCGATATTGGGTTCCATGAAGGTCCAGGCGCCCTGGTTCCTGGGCTCTTCCTGGCACCACACCACATCGGCATTGGGGAAGCGGCGCAGCTCCTTGATGAGGCTCATCGCCGGGACCGGGTAGAACTGCTCCACCCGCATCAGGTAGATATCGTCCAGCCCGCGGGCGTCGCGTTCTTCGAGCAGGTCGTAGTAGACCTTGCCCGAACACATCACCACGCGGCGGATCTCTTCATCGGGCTTGAGCGTGACGCTCGACTTGCCGGTGACCTTGCCGGCATCGGCATCGTCCCACAGGATACGGTGGAACGACGAGCCGGTGGTGAAATCCTCGGCCGTCGAGACCGCGAGCTTGTGACGCAGCAGTGATTTCGGCGTCATCAGAACCAGCGGCTTGCGGTAGGTGCGGTGCAGCTGCCGGCGCAGGATGTGGAAGTAGTTGGCCGGCGTCGTGCAGTTGGCGACGATCCAGTTGTCGCCCCCGCACAGCTGCAGGTAGCGCTCGAGCCGGGCCGAGGAGTGCTCGGGCCCCTGCCCCTCGTAGCCGTGGGGCAGCAGCATCACCAGCCCCGACATCCGCAGCCATTTCGACTCGCCCGACGAAACGAACTGGTCGATCATGATCTGCGCGCCGTTGGCAAAATCGCCGAACTGCGCTTCCCAGAGCACCAGTGCCTTCGGCTCGGCGAGGCTGTAGCCGTATTCGAAGCCCAGAACCGCGTATTCCGACAGCATCGAGTCGATGACCTCGTAGCGGGCCTGACCCTCGCGGATGTGGTTGAGCGGGTAGTAGCGCTCTTCGGTGCTCTGGTCGATGAAGGCCGAATGGCGCTGCGAGAAGGTGCCGCGGGTGGCGTCCTGCCCCGACAGGCGCACCGGGAAGCCCTCGAGCTGGAGCGAGCCGAAGGCCAGCGCCTCGCCGGTTGCCCAGTCGATGCCCTTGCCGCTCTCCAGCGCCGCCTTCTTGGCCTCGAGCATCCGCCCGACCGTCTTGTGCAGGTCGAACCCCTCGGGCACCCGGGTGAGCGCCCGGCCGATCTCGTCGAAGGTTTCGCGCGCGATGGCGGTGTCGCCGCGCTGGTATTCGTCACCGTGGCGCGAGAGCCCAGCCCAACGCCCGTCGAGCCAGTCGGCCTTGTTGGGCTTGTACTCCTTGGCCGCCTCGAACTCCTGGTTGAGCTTCGCCTGGAAGGCGGTCTTCATGTCCTCGATCTCGCCCTCGGGGATGAGCCCGTCTTTCACGAGGCGCTCGGTGTAGAGCTGAAGCGTCGTCTTGTGGGTCTTGATCGCCTTGTACATCAGCGGGTTGGTGAACATGGGCTCGTCGCCCTCGTTGTGCCCGAACCGCCGGTAGCAGAACATGTCGATGACCACGTCCTTGTGGAACTTCTGGCGGAACTCCGTGGCCACCTTGGCGGCATGGACCACCGCCTCCGGGTCATCGCCGTTGACGTGGAAGATCGGCGCCTCGACCATCAGGGCGATGTCGGTCGGATAGGGCGAGGAGCGCGAGAAGCTCGGCGCCGTGGTAAAGCCGATCTGGTTGTTGACGACGATGTGGATCGTCCCGCCGGTGCGGTGGCCGACGAGGCCCGACAGGCCGAAACATTCGGCCACCACCCCCTGGCCGGCAAAGGCGGCATCGCCATGCAGCAGCACCGGCAGCACCTGGGTGCGTTCGGTGTCGCCGTGCTGCGCCTGCTTGGCCCGGGTCTTGCCCAGCACCACCGGGTTCACCGCCTCGAGGTGCGAGGGGTTGGCGGTCAGCGAGAGGTGCACCTTGTTGCCGTCGAATTCGCGGTCGGACGAGGCGCCGAGGTGATATTTCACGTCGCCCGAGCCGTCGACATCCTCAGGCTTGAAGCTGCCGCCCTGGAATTCGTTGAAGATCGCCCTGTAGGGCTTCGACATGACGTTGGCCAGAACCGAAAGCCGGCCGCGGTGCGGCATGCCGATGACGATTTCCTTCACGCCGAGATTGCCGCCGCGCTTGATGATCTGCTCCATCGCCGGCACCAGCGCCTCGGCCCCGTCGAGCCCGAAGCGCTTGGTGCCCATGAATTTCACATGGCAGAACTTCTCGAAGCCCTCGGCCTCGACCAGCTTGTTGAGAATCGCCCGGCGCCCCTCGCGGGTGAACTGGATTTCCTTGCCCAGCCCCTCGATCCGTTCCTTCAGCCAGGCCGATTGCTCGGGGTCGGAAATGTGCATGTATTGCAGCGCGAAGGTGCCGCAATAGGTGCGCTGAACGATCTCGAGGATCTGGCGCATCGTCGCCGTCTCGAGACCGAGCACGTTGTCGATGAAGATCGGCCGGTCCATGTCGGCCTCGCGGAACCCGTAGGAGGCCGGGTCGAGCTCGGGGCGCATGCTCTCGTCGCGCATGCCCAGCGGATCGAGCTTGGCCATGAGGTGGCCCCGGATGCGGTAGGCGCGGATCAGCATCAGCGCGCGCACCGAGTCGAGCACCGCCTGACGCACCTGCGCCTCGGACAGGCCGACCTGCTTTTCGGCCGCCTTCGCGCGCACCTTCTCGGCAATCTTCTCGGGCCGGGCCTCTTCCGGCCACTGCCCGTCAAGGGCGTGGACGAGCTCGCCGCCCGGCATCGGCGGCCAGTCGGTGCGCTTCCACGAAGGGCCGTGCGCCTCGGCGACGACCTCTTCCCCCGCGTCTCCCAGACCGGCGAAAAAGGCCCGCCAGGCCTCGTCCACCGCCTGCGGATCGCGGGCGTATTGCGCATAGAGCTGTTCGAGCCAGGCCGCGTTCTGGCCCTGCATGAAGCTCGAGGCCTTGAACATGTCGTTCGGGGATTGGTCGGTCATCGCGTCAACTTTCGCTCCGATGGGAAAGGGCCCGGATCATTCCGGAACCTCCAGTGAATAGTTTCCGTGCCGGAAGGCCCATTTGAACCGCTTGCGCACGATGTCGGCGGTCTCGTCGTCATAAAGCTCGCGCAGCGACGGGCGGGCGCTGCGTTCGGACGAAGCCGTTTTCTTGGTCACCGGCAGGCGGGTCATCGAGGTGTCGAGCCCGAGCCTTTCGGCCAGGGCGGCGAGGTCTTCGCGGAGGGTCTCCTGATGGATCAGCACGTCGGGGACGAAGCGCTTGCCGAGAAACACGATCCCCACGTCGTTGTGGGTCAGACCAGAGCGCACCCGGGCGCGGAACTGCTCGATAACGCTATCGCGGTCCGAAAGGTCGGCCCCGCGTTTCGTCGCCCACCAGTAGAATTCCGACACCTCCCGCGCGAAGGGGTTGCGCACCGAGCTGATCTTCAGCGCCCGGTTCCAGAAATCCGGATCGAGCGCCGCGCGCACCCGTTCGGCCGGCATGTGCGGCGACCAGTTGGTCTTGCCCAGCAGGCGGCGGGCGAGAAGCTCGGCGCGAAAGAGCACCGAGGGCTTCTCGCTGGTCAGGCGGCGGCCGACGATGCCATGCGACGAGACGATCGGGCGCGGGTTGCGCTCG
>RFKM01000255.1 GCA_003694465.1 Alphaproteobacteria bacterium | reverse complement strand
GGGCGCAGGCCCACCCGCTTGCGCGCGGGCCCCTCGGCCAGCTCGCGCAGGATGCGCCCAGCCCCCGGAAAGCCGCCCTCGCGCGCCCCGCCGGCGCGGCGGGCCTTCTGGATCGCCCAGCCAAGCCCCGCCTCGATGGGCGAGGTGGTGGCGTCGATGTCATGGCCATAAAGGCACAGCCCGGCCTCGAGCCTGAGGGTGTCGCGCGCGCCAAGACCGACGGGCTGCACCCGCTCGTCGGACAGAAGCGCCCAGGCAAGCTCCTCGGCCTGGGCGGCCGGCACGGAAATCTCGAAGCCGTCCTCGCCGGTATAGCCCGAGCGCGACACCCAGCAGGCGGCAGCATTGCAGGTGATCGCGGCGACATCCATGAACCGCATGGCGGCCACCTCCGGCGCCAGCGCGGCGAGGACGGCCTCGGCCTGCGGGCCCTGCAGGGCGATCAGCGCCCGGTCCTCGAGCGGCTCGACGGCGATCTCCGGCTCAAGCGCCGCGCGCAGCCGCGCGATGTCGGCCGCCTTCACCGCGGCGTTGACCACCACCAGCATGTGATCGCCGCGATTGGCGAACATCAGGTCGTCCTCGATGCCGCCATCCTCGTTGGTGAAGAACCCGTAGCGCTGGCGCCCCTGCCCGAGCCCCAGCGCATCCACCGGCACCAGCCGCTCGAAGGCAAGGGCCACGTCCTCCCACCGGCCCGAGGCGGCGCGCAGGATCACCTGGCCCATGTGGCTGACATCGAACAGCCCCGCCGCGTTGCGGGTATGGGTGTGTTCGGCGATGGTGCCGGCCTTGTATTGCACCGGCATCTCGTAGCCGGCGAACGGCACCATGCGGGCGCCAAGCTCGACATGCAGATCGTATAGCGGTGTGCGGTTCAGCACTTCAGGCCCCCTTTCGCGACATCTCGCCGGTTGCCTGCGCATCGGGCATCCGACCCCTTGCGCCCTGCGGCGCCCGGCGATGCCCCCTCTGTCCTTCCGCCTGAGATCGTTATCCCTTCGGCGCCCCGGATCACGGTCCGGGATCTCTCCAGAGTTCTGTCGCCCGGCGGGTCCCTTTGGCCTGAGAGTTTCCGGGGCGGTTGCTCCTTCGGCACGGGGCTTGCCCCCGTTCTCCCCAGCCGGACGCGCATACCGTAGTATGCCGCGCGGCATGGGGCAAGCCCTCCTACAGCCTCAGGACATCTCAGACGCGCTGCGGATTTGAGGTTCCCCCGAATGGCGGTGACATGGGTGATGCAGGGATGATCTCCGGCCAATGGAATCGTCGGCCGGGCGGAGCGGAAGAAGGCGAACGCGGTTTGTCGAAAGCGGATCCCTGCAGGCCGTCTCCAACCTGGCCCTGCCGCAACGGCGGCGGTTGCGGCGGAGGTGAGGGCCGGGCAATGTGCGCGCACACCCGCCCGCGTCACACCCGGAGTCCGTCCATGCCGGCCCCGCGCTTCTTCGGATACGGATCGCTGGTCAACACCGCCACCCATGATTTTCCCGACCCGCAGCCGGCGCGGCTGGCGGGCTGGCGGCGGCAATGGGTGCGCGCCACCACCCGGCCGGTCACCTTCCTGTCGGTCCGGCCCGACCCGGATTGCGCGATCGAAGGGATCACCGCCGCGGTGCCCGGTGCCGACTGGGCGGCGCTCGATGCGCGCGAGGCCGCCTATGACCGCCTGCCCCTGCCGCCCGAGGCGCTGGCGCCCGCGCCCGATGCGCCGGTGTCGGTCTATCGCGCCAAGCCGGCGTTGATCGGGCCGCCCTCGCCGGATCATCCGATCCTGCTGTCCTATCTCGACACGGTGATCGCGGGCTTCCTGGCGCTGTTCGGCGAGGCGGGCGTGGCGCGGTTCTTCGCCACCACCGAGGGCTGGGAGGCGCCGATCCTCGATGACCGCGCCGCGCCGCGCTACCCCCGCGCCACCCCGCCGGACGGTGCGGTCCGGGCGCTGGTGGACGCCGCACTCGCGCAGCTCGGCGCGCGAGCGCCCGGCTGAGGCGCGCCGCGCGCTTGGTGCATCGCCCGGGCGGGGCTATGATGGCGGCGAGGCAATCGAGGGGGGCTGGCTTGTCCGGGCCTCAGATGTCGGATCGCTGTGATCTCGTGGACCGCGCACGCGCCTTTGCCTGCCGCGCGCATCGCGGCCAGACCCGCAAGGGGGCCGGGCGCGCGCCTTACATCGTGCATCTTGAGGAGGTGGCGCGGCTGGTGGCCGAGTTCGGCGGCGACGAGGTCGCCATCGCCGCGGCATGGCTGCATGACACGGTCGAGGACTGCCCCGAGGTCACGCCCGAGGTGATTGCCGCCCGGTTCGGCACGGAAGTCGCTGCCGTGGTCGCCGAGCTGACCGACGACAAGTCGCTGCCGCGGGCCGAACGCAAGCGGCTGCAACGGGTGCACGCCCCCCGCCGCAGCGCCCGCGCCGCGCTGGTCAAGGCCGCCGACAAGATCTCGAACGTCCGGGCGATTGCCACCTCGCCGCCGGTGGGCTGGGATACCGCCCGCCGGGCCGATTACGTGGACTGGGCGAGCGCGGTTGTGGCCGCGCTGCCGCCGCTGCCCGAGGGGGTGCGCGCCGCCTTCGACGATGCGGTGCGCATGGCGCGGGCAAGCCTCGCCAAGCC
>RFKM01000254.1 GCA_003694465.1 Alphaproteobacteria bacterium | reverse complement strand
TCCACCGACGGCGTCGCCGCTCGCGACACCAATAACCGCGCCGCATGATCACGCCGCGTCACCCAAAATCCGGCATAGCTCGCGCCGTTCCATCCGCAAATACAGGGAAAGATCGAGCGCTGGCACCAAACCATGAAGAACCGGCTTCTGCTGGAAAACTACTATTTGTAAGCGACCCCGAACGCCAGATCGAGGCCTTCTTCGAGTATTACAACAACGAACGATACCACGAGAGCCTCGGAAACGTCACACCCGCCGATGTCGACTTCGGCCGCGACAAAGCAATCATCAGAGGAAGGAAGGAGACCAAGAAACAGACAATCCAGAATGCTGGTCGCAACATCAAAAGCAGGCTGCATAATCAACCAACCGGATGAACCAGAGCCTCCTATGTTCGAACCGCTCTGATGTCCCATTTCATATGACGACGGACACTCCAGGGACTCGCTAGCCGGGCCGGCCCCCTCAAAGCCTGAAGTTGTCATCGAAAGGCTCGGGGCCCTCGACGACCGGCAGCGAGAACTTGTTGCCCCAGAAGCCCCAGCCGCCATCGAGCAGGCGCACGTCTTCGAACCCGAGAGATTTCAGCTGCATGTAGGCGAGGCTCATGCGAAAGCCGTCATGGCAATAGGCGATGATGGTCTTGTGGCGCGGCAGGTCGGCATACATTTTCGCCAGTTCCTCGGGGCTCTTCCATGTCGCATCCTCGTTCGTGCCCGACAGGCTGACGATGTTGATCGCACCTGGGATATGCCCGCCGCGCACGGCGTGGGCGAGCACCTCGCCCGTGTAGTGGGCCTCGGGGCGGGCATCGAGCAGCACGAATTGCGGCTCTCGGCGGCTCACGATCCGGTCATAGACGAATTGCCAGTTGACCATCTTGCCCGGGTCCGCCTCGGCCAAGGTCACATTGCCGGGGGCGGGCCGCACGTCTTGCTGGCTGAGATCGTTGAAGCCCTGCCAGGCGAGCACGCCGCCGTCGAGAAGCTTCACCCGGGTCATGTCGAAGCCGTAAAGATCGAGCAGGAACCAGAGTCGACTTGCGAGCGCCGAATTGCTGTCGTCGTAAAGCACGATGGTGCTGTCGTCGTTCACGCCCCAGCGGCGCAGGGTCGCCTGAAAGGCCTCGCGGCTCGGGAAGCCCATGAGCGAGAAGCTGTCATTGTCGCCCAGGTCCTTGAAGCGCTGCACCTGCACCGCGCCGGGGATGTGTCCGATGGTGAAGTAGCGGTGCGGGTAATAGCGCACCTCGAGCACGACGAGGTTGTCGTCATCGATGTGCTCTTCCAGCCACTCCGATGGCACGAGGAAATCGCGGCCCTCTGCCAGCGCCGGTAGGGCGGCAAAGACGAAGGCGATGGCGGCGAGGGTGCGGGCGATGAGGGGCATGGCGGTCATTCGGCCTCCAATTGCAGATAGGTGACGTTGACGTTGTGGCGATGAAGCTGGTCATAATTGGCGAGGTATTCAAAGGGCGAGGCTTCGAGCCGGTCCACCACCTCGGTGAGGTCCTCGAAATCCTCGACTGCCGGCGCGATATTGTCGATCAGCCAGGCGAGGTAGTCACCGGTATCGGCGCGCGCGCGGGCGAGATCGCAGGCATGGCCATGGCCGGGCACGATATGGGCAGGGTTCATCGCCGCAATGCGCTCGAAGCTCGCCAGCCAGTCGCGCACGATCGACGAGGTGCCATCGCCCTGCACGCCCGGGAGCCGTTCGACGAAGACGAGATCGCCGGTGAAGATCGTGTCTTCGGAGGGCACGATCACCACCGCATCGTCGCGAAAGTGCCCGGGCCCGGGCCATAGGAGCGTCACCTTGGTGCCACCCAGGGTGAGCGTCGCCTCGTCGCCCGGCAACGCGCGGTCGGCATAATAGGGCACGGTGCCGGCGAGCCGCTCGGGGCCGATCCCCCGTGCAAGGCGTTTGAGGTGACTCGCGGCATAGGATTTCTGGCTCTCGACGGTGCGCTCGAGCGCGATGATCTCGGCGCCATGTTCGGCAAACCAGCCGTTGCCGAGCCAGCGGTGATCCTGCGCGCCGGTGTTGATCACCCAGCGAATGGGCTGGTCGGTGACCCGGGCCACGTGGGCGGCGATGACGGGTCCGGCCTTGTAGGCCGCGCCTGAGTCGATCAGCACCGCGCCTTCATCGGTGACGAGCAGCCCCAGCGTGGCGTTGATCCCGTAATTCTCGGGGCTGCGCGGGCCAAGGTCACTGACCAGCACATAGATGCGGTCCGTGACCTTCTGAACCTCGAATTCGAGGGCATGGGCGCCTTGTGCGGCCAGAACGGCCAGGGCCGTAGCGAAGGCCAGCGCGGCCCCGAGACGGGAAGGAAGGAACATCGGGCACTCCTGCGTGGCAAGGAAGAAAGGACCGGCGCTGGCAGGGTAGCGCGCGCCGGTCCGGTTTCATAGCGGTGCCGTCAGTTCAGGTTCACGCTCACGCGCGCTTCGGTCATCGGCAGGTCTTCCATGTCCCAGCCCTTGCGCTCGGCGATCGGCAGGAAAGCCCAGCGATAGACTATGCGCGCGCGCACATTGACCTTGCCGGCATCCGCGGGCAGGTCGAAGGCCCATGTCGCCCGATCGGGAGCCTTCGGGCGCAGCAGCGTGTCGAAGACCATCGCGTCGGCGGCAAAGCCCCCCACGCCCACCATCGGCCTGCCGGTCTTCGGCACCACCGCCGAGCGGAAGACGCGGGCATACATCTTGCCCGGCATCCCCGCCCAGTCGCGCGGGCTGCGCTGGCCGGTCTCGGGGTTGCCGAAGCCCGCGAGCGGGGGCAAGAGCCCGCGTTTGTCGCCCGCATAGATGAGCGGCTGGCCGGTCTCGTCTGTCGCGTCGATCTTCAGGATGACGTTGCGGATCGGCGAGGAGCCAGGCACGGTGTGGCCCGCGCCGACGTTCTCGACCACGGTGCTGACAACGAGCTTGCCATCGACCACCTGCGCATCGAGATCGAGGCTCAGCGCTTTCGCGCGCATCCCCGCGTCGCGTGCGCCGAGGAAGGTATGGTGGCGCATCCCCTCGCGCTCCGGCCCGCCGGCGGCCACTTCCACCGGCCCTTCGATGAGCGGCATGTGACAGCCCTGACAGGTCTGGTCGGTCAGGCCGGCATCATAGGCCTGCTTCCAGTCGTCATAGGTCGAGATCGACAGGAACTTCTCCTGGTTCACATGGCAGGTGCCGCAGATCTCGGACTGGCGGTAGATATCGCTCTGGACCACGTCATGGGCAGCTTCGTCGGTGGCGAAGGGCCCATGCCAGACATCCGGGTTCGGCTCCAGCGTGACCTTGTCGAATATCCGCGTGGGGTAGCGGCCGTTCTCATCCTTCTCGAGGTGAATCTCGCTCACCGCATGGCAATAGGAGCAGGCGATGCCGTGATCGGCCACGTCCACCATGGCCTCGCCCAGGTCAACCTCCTCGCCGCGCGCATGGGCGTCGATCACCTGCCGCGGCACATGGCAGTCGGCGCAATCGCCGGCCACGTCACCATGACCCATTGCCAGGTTGAAGCCCTTGAAGCCGAGACCGTCAAACTTGCCGGCCGGGTTCGTCGACGTATAGAACTGGTAGACGATGGGGTTGAACAGGTCCCGCCCCATCCGCGAGCCCTTCCATTCCTCGTAGATGCGGGTGTGGCACTGGCCGCAATAGGCCGGGCTGGTCGTGTCTTCGAGGTTGCTGCGGAAGTCCTCGGCGGCGCGGGCCAGCTCTTCGGCCGTCTGCGCCGGCGCGGCACTGGCACCGCCAAGAACCACGATCAGAGCCATGGCAAGGCGGCGCCCGGTGGTGCGCCAATTCAAAGCGGTCATGTCTCTCCCTCCCGTCGATGTGTTCACATCGTTGTGAGGGTAGCCGGCGGAGCCGACCGAAAACATGACTGAAATCAGGTTTTGGGCGCCACCGGTCAACGCGCGCCGGCGGCCTTCATGATCTTCGTCATCATGCAAAAGCCGGTAAGCCCGGCAATGGTCAGGTTCAGGCCAACGAACGCCGTCACCCAGAGCCAGCTCACCTGCCCCAGGTTCACCTGCCCGGCCAGATGCGCCAGCCCCAGGCTCAACGGCACGAAAAGCCCGGCGAACATCATCGTCAGTCGTTGTGCAGACATGTCCTTCTCCTCCTCCGTCTGTCTGTCTCGCCTCAGCAGCAGCTCTGGCCGCTGGGGGTGGGGGTGCAGCCGCAGCTTTCTCCCGCCGCGTCCGGCGCGGTCGCGACTGCCGCTTCGCCGCCACCGGCCTTCTGATCGAAGGCAAAGTCGAGCTTTTCCGCCGCCTCGTCGCGGATATGGCGGGCAATCTCGATCACCGCCGCGATCTGCCCCTCGGGCACCCCGGCACCGCGCAAGCGCTCCAGCTGACACTGGCCCATGGCCGGGTGGTTGGCCGCGATGCCCGCCGCCAGCGAGATCATCGCCACGGTTTCGCTCGAAAGCGGTTCGTCATTGCGCATTGCATTCTCCATTTGCATTGCAGGGCGCAGGCTCCAGCATGCCGCCCGGGTCATGGCCGCCCCTGGCGGCCCCAAAAGGTTTCGAGCCACCGCGCCCGGCAGGCGCGGCTCTCATACTTCGCTTCGGCGCCTCAAAACATGATCCGCATCAGGAAACGATCTCGATCCGGCGTTTTTCCCGCCGGATCCTCCCGGCGCGCTCCAGCTCGGCCAGGATGCGGTAGAGCGTCTCGGGCTCCAGCGAAAGCTCGACGGCCAGTTCCGAGAGCGGTCCTTGCCAGTCGAGCACGCCGTCCGGGCCGGCCTCGCACAGGATCATGTGCAGCACCCGGTCGGCCGCCGAGCGCAGACGCAGCCGTTCATAGCGCGAGCATTGCCGCCGCGAATGCCCGGCAATGGCCATGATGAAGGCCCGGGCGAAGTCGGGCCGTTCGAGGGCCCGATTCACCGCCGCCACCGGCAAGATCGCCACCGCGCCGGGCTTCACGGCAAACCCGTCGCAGCTGTAGCGCGTCGCCGCCAGCGCCGACTCGGCAAAGAACTCGCCGGGGCCGGCCCGCATCATCACCACCTCGGCCCCGTCCGGCAGATAGCGCACGGCCTTGAGCGCGCCCCTGCGCACGAAGAATATCTCGCCCACCGGGTCGCCATTGCGAAACACCGCCTCGCCGCGCGCTAGCTGGCGCAGCCCCAGATCCTCGCCCAGGGCTTCGGTCACGTAGTCAGGCAGCGGAGCGCTCTCGTCAGCCATGTCTCTCTTCTCCCGGGTGCGCCCTCGTTGCGGCGGGGGGACCGTCGGCCCCGCCGCCACGGCTTTCGTCACCCAGCGAGCCAGGCTTCGGCTTTTTCAAGGTCGGGAACGCCGCCGGAATGGACGAGCTTGCCGTCGATGGCCACCGCCGGGGTGCGCACGACACCGGCCATGGCAATCTTGGCGTAGTCGGTTTCCTTCCTGACATTGGCCTCGATTCCGAGCTTCTCGGCCGCGGCCTTCATGATCTGCTCGGTCTTGTCGCAATTCGCGCAGCCCGAGCCGTAAACGATGATCTCTTTCATGTGTCGTTCCTTTCGTGGTTGGTTTTCAGGGGCGATTGTCGGCCCGTTACTTGCGCCGGATGCGCCCGGCCAGTTCGGTCGCCGCATTCAATGTGTTGTAGATGGTGCCGTATTTCTGCAGGTTGCGGTGCAGCAGGTCGATGCGCTGGTCGCTCTCGTCGGTATCGACAATGATCTCGTAGTCGATCCGCACCATCTTCGGCGGGTTGTCCTGCCGCTGTCCGTGCAAACGCACCTCGATCCCGCGAAGATCGAGCCCAAGGATCGGAATTACCCGCTCGGTGCCCTTGAGCATGCAGGCCGCGAGGCTCGCCAGCAGCAGCTCGGCCGGATTGAAGGCATCGGCCCGCCCGGCCATGCCGGTATCGAGCACGATCTCGGCCTCGCCGGTGCGGGCCAGCGCGCCATGCGCGTCGACCCGGCGGGCAGCGACATTGTATTCGAGCATCAACCCTGCCCCACCGCTCGCCGCCTCAGGGCTTCACACCGAGAAGGCCGCCGGTCAGCCGGCGCGCGATCGGCGCCAGCAGGAAGATCGTCGGCACCC
>RFKM01000253.1 GCA_003694465.1 Alphaproteobacteria bacterium | reverse complement strand
GTGCCCGAGGTGGATGCGCTCGTCGAGGGGGCGCTGGCCGCCGGTGCCATCGGCGCGCGCCTGACCGGCGGCGGCTTCGGCGGCTCGGTGGTGGCGCTGGTGCCCGAGGCGCGGCTCGGGGCCTTCGTGCCGGCGCTGGAGAAGGGCTTTCCGGCGGCGCGCATCCTGGCCGTGACCTGAGGGAGGTGCGAGATGGAAGCCTTGCCGAAATTTCCCGACCTTGCCGGGCAGAGCGTTTTCATCACCGGCGGGGGCAAGGGTATCGGCGCGGCGCTGACCGAGGCGTTTCTCGCCCAGGGGGCGCGGGTGGCCTTCGTGCAGCGCTCCGATGCCAGCGCCTTTTGCGACGAACTCGAGGCGCGCACCGGCGCGCGCCCGCTGTTCATCCCCTGCGACGTGACCGACACGGCGGCGCTGCGCCGGGCGCTGGGACAGGCGGCAAAGGCCCACGGGCCGGTGACGGTTCTCGTCAACAATGCCGCCAATGACGAGCGCCGCGCCACGCTCGAGGTCGACGAGGCCTTCTGGGACGAGGCCCAGGCCATCAACCTGCGGCCCTATTTCTTTGCCTCGCAGGCGGCGATCGAGGGCATGCGCGCGGCCGGGGGCGGGGCGATCGTCAATTTCTCCTCGATCGCCTGCCTGACCGGCGAGGTGGGCTATCCGGCCTATGTCGCCGCCAATGCCGCCATCACCGGCCTGACCCGCAGCCTTGCGCGCGAGTTCGGCGCCGACGGAATCCGGGTCAACGCCATTGCCCCCGGCTGGGTTCTGACCGAGCGGCAGCGGCGCAAATGGGCCAGCCCCGAGGCGCTGGCCGCCCATCTCGAACGGCAGGCGCTCAAACGCCACCTCGCCCCGAAAGACATGGTCGGCCCGGCGCTCTTTCTGGCCTCGACGGCAAGCGCGATGGTCACCGGCCAGACGCTCGTCGTCGACGGCGGCGTGGTCATGGCGGGGTAGGGCGGATGGCGCGGCACGAGAACAGACCGGACGAGGCGTGGATCGCCGTCGACTGGGGCACCTCGAACCTGCGGGCCTGGGTGATCGGCCCCGACGGCGCGGTGCGCGCGCGCGAGGCGTCGGCCCGCGGCGCCGGGATGCTCGCCCCCGAGGCCTTCGAGCCGGCGCTGCTCGAGGTGATCGGGCGCCACCTGCCCGAGGGGAAAGTGACGACGGTGATTGCCTGCGGCATGGTCGGGGCGCGCGAATGCTGGGCCGAGGCGCCCTATGACGCGGTGCCCTGCCCGCCGCCGGGGCTGGAGCACGCGGTGCGCGCGCCAACCCGCGATCCGCGCCTCGACGTGCGCATCCTGCCGGGGCTGAAACAGCTCTCGCCCCCCGACGTGCTGCGCGGGGAAGAAACCCAGATCGCCGGGTTCCTCGCCACCCATCCGCGCTTCGACGGCATCGTCTGCCTGCCGGGCACCCATTCCAAATGGGTCCATGTCAGCGCCGGCGAGATCGTCAGCTTCCGCACCTACATGACCGGCGAGATCTACGGCCTGCTGGCCGAGCGCTCGGTGCTCAGCCATGCGCTGCGGGGCGAAGGCTGGGACGAGGACGCCTTCGTCGCGGCGGTGGCCGAGGCGATGGCGAACCCGCAGCACCTGTCCTCCCGGCTCTTCGCGCTCCGGGCCGACGCGCTGCTCAACGGCACCCGCCCGGCCATCGCCCGGGCGCGGCTGTCGGGCTATCTCGTCGGGCTGGAACTGGCCGGGGCGCGGGGCTACTGGCTGGGGCAGGACGTGGCCCTGCTCGGCGAGGGGCGCCTGTGCGACCATTACGAGGCGGCGCTGCGGGCCCAGGGGCTGGTGCCGCGCCGGGTCGAGGGCGAGGACATGGCCCTCGTCGGGCTGAAGGCGGCCCGCGCCGGGGCAATGGCGCAGGGGGCCGGGGCATGATGCGCCGGCCGCTGGTGGCGATCCTGCGCGGGCTTTCCCCGGTCGAGGCGCCGGCGGTGGCGCGCGCCCTCGTGGCGGCGGGGATCGACACGATCGAGGTGCCGCTGAACCGGCCCGGGGCGCTTGAGGCGCTGGCCGAAATGGTCCGGGTGGTCGGCACGAAGGCCACGCTCGGCGCCGGCACGGTGCTTTCGCCGGACGAGGTGCGGGCGGTGAAGGCGGCGGGCGGCCAGCTGGTGGTCTCGCCCGACATGAACCCCGAGGTGATCGCCGCGAGCCGGGCGGCGGGGCTGATGTCCTGCCCCGGCGTCGCCACCCCGACCGAGGCCCTCGCGGCGCTGAGGGCCGGGGCGGACATGCTCAAGCTCTTCCCGGCCTTCCAGATCGGCCCGGCGGGGCTGGCGGCCTGGCGGGCGGTGCTGCCCCCGGGGGCAAAGGTTCTCGCCGTGGGCGGCATCGGCCCCGGTGATTTCGCCCCGTGGCTGGCGGCCGGCGCGGCGGGCTTCGGGCTTGGAAGCCACCTCTACAAACCTGGCAACTCCGCCGAACAAGTTGCGGAAAAGGCGGCGAAAATCGTCTCTGCCCTCGATGCCGCCCTTGCCGCGCTTCCCGCCGCGCCCGGCTCTCCGAGCGCCCCGCGATGAGCGAAGTGGACGTGTTCGACGACCGGGTCTGCGCCCTTGGCGAGGGCCCGCTCTGGCACCCGGAGCGCGGCCAGCTCTTCTGGTTCGACATCCTCGGCAAGCGGCTCCTCTCGCGCGACGGCGACCGGGCGCTCGCCTGGGAATTCGACGAGCACGTCTCCGCCGCCGGCTGGATCGACGCCGAGGCGCTGCTCATTGCCTCGGAAACCGGGCTGTGGCGCTTCGATATTGCCACCGGCGCGCGCCGGCGCCTCGCCGCTCTCGAAGCGGGCAACCCGGCGACGCGCTCGAACGACGGCCGGGCCGACCCCTTTGGCGGGTTCTGGATCGGCACCATGGGCAAGGCGGCCGAGCCGGGCCTCGGGGCGATCTGGCGCTATTTCCGCGGCCGGCTGGAGCGGCTTTTCTCGGGGCTGACGATTCCCAACGCGATCTGCTTTTCGCCCGATGGGCGATGGGCCTTTTTCGCCGATACCCCGACCCGGCTGATCCGGCGCGTGGCGCTCGATGGCGAGGGTTGGCCCCGGGGGCGGCCCGAGGCGCTGGTCGATCTTGCCACCGCGGGGCTGAACCCCGACGGCGCCGTCACCGATGCCGAGGGGGCGCTGTGGGTGGCGCAATGGGGCGCCGGGCGGGTGGCGCGCTTCGATGCCGAGGGGCGGTTTCTCTCGGCGCTTGACTTGCCGGCCGCGCAGGTCAGCTGCCCGGCTTTCGGCGGCGCG
>RFKM01000252.1 GCA_003694465.1 Alphaproteobacteria bacterium | reverse complement strand
GATCTGGTGCGCGAATGTGCCATGTCAGTTGTCCATCACGTAGCCGTAGGAGCCGGAGAAATCCTGCTGGGCGACCTCGCCGGCGGCGCCGCTGGTCGGGCGGGTCGGCGCGGCGGTGAGCCCGTTCAGGAACAGGTCGGCCTCCGAGGGGGGGCGGATCCGGTCGGTCGGCAGCGAGAGCGCCTCGCCGCGGGTCGGGGTGACCAGATGCGGGGTGATGATGATCACCAGTTCCGATTGCGAGCGCAGGTAGTCGGCCGAGCGGAACAGCGTGCCCAGCACCGGGATGTCGCCCAGCCAGGGCACCTGGCCCGACATGTCGCGGAAATCGTCCTGCAACAGCCCGGCAATGGCAAAGCTCTGCCCGTCGCGCATCTCGACGGTGGTCGAGGTTTCGCGCCGCTTGAAGGCGTTGACGCTGATCGTGCCGTTTCCATAAGAGGCGGCATTGTCGAGCGCCGAGACCGAGGCGGTCAGCTGCAGGTTGATGATGTCGCCATCGACGACGCGGGGGGTGAACTTCAGCTCGACGCCGAAGGTCTTGTAGGTGATCGAGGTCGCCCCCGTGCTGTCGGTCATCGGAATCGGGTATTCGCCGCCGGCCAGGAAGCTCGCCTCCTGCCCGGACAGGGCGACGAGGTTCGGCTCGGCCAGGGTCCGCACGAGGCCCTTGTCTTCGAGCGCCTCGAGCATGACCTGGAATTGCAGCGCCGGGGTGCCGATGCCGAAGCCGATGCCGCCGAAGCGCCCGTTCGTCGAGGTCGGAAGGGTGCTCGCGGCGCTCGGCACGCCGGTGAAGCTGGTGCCGCCCGAGGTGGCGCCAGTGCCGAGGCCTAGGGCGGCGCCGACGCCGGTTCCGGTCAGCGCGCCGCCGAAGCCCATCGAGGCCGAGAGGCTCTTCGACACCGTCCGCTGCATCTCGGCAAAGCGCACCTTGAGCATCACCTGCTGGTTGCCGCCGACATTCATCAGGTTGGAAACCCGGTCGGGGGCGTAGCGCTTGGCGAGGTCGAGCGCCCGGTCGAGCGCCGCCGTCGAGCTGACCGTGCCCGAAAGCACGATGCCGTCGTTGGCGGTGCGCACCTCGATCGGCTCGCCCGGCAGGATCTGGCGCAGACGTTCCTTGAATTCGGCGATGTCGGGGGTGACGCGCACCTCGACATTGGCGATGAGGCTGCCGTCGGCGGCCAGAAGCGTCAGCGTCGTGCGCCCCGGCGCCTTGCCCAGCACATACATGGTGCGGTCGGAAAGGGTCGAGATGTCGGCGATCGCCGGGTTGGCGATCGAAAGCTCGGCAAAGGGCTCATCGCTCTCCACCACCACGGCGCGGTTCATCGGCACCGAGAGTGCCCCGGCCGTCGAGCCGCTGAGCACCCGCAGCGTTTCCGCCGGGGCCGCGGGCACGGCCGCCAGCCCGAGCCCGAGGCCCAGAAGCGCCGCCTTCAGAAGTCTGTCCGGTCTCATGTGATCCTGCCTCTCTGATCACGCCCGGCCGCTTGGCGGGCACGCCCGCTTCGGCCTGTCTGCTCGGTCATCGGTCTTGCCGCCCGTTGTTTCCCGGGCGTTCGCCGTTTCGGGGAGAATGCGTCAGTTTTCGGTTTTTTGCAAGAATCAAGGGTTTGCCCCCCAAGTCGTGACGCGAACCGGCAACACAGCGTTGCCCGCGGGGGCCGATCTTTCAACATCTTGGGGGGCGCCGATGGGCACCCCCCAGGTCTGACAAGTCCGGGCCGCCCCGCTCAATTGGTCGGGCAGGGGATCGGCGTTTCGATCAGCTCGGCGCCCTTGCGCGTGCGCACGGTGCAGACCTTGGGTTCGGGCGCCGCCTCGGCAACGGGGGTGTCCTCGATGCCCAGCAGCTTGTTCTGATCGACCTCGATGTTCCGGGCCACGGTCTCGTCGCCGAACCCGACCAGCGAGAGGGTGAGCTTGCCGGTGGCCACGGCCTGGGTCAGGGCGGCGACCTGCTCGGGGGTGGCCTCGACGGTGACCGTGCGCGCGACAGTGGGGGCGGCGCGGTCGAGGTCGGCGGTCTGGTCGACGGCGATGATCTGCACGTTCGACTCGATCAGCTTGGTCACCTCCTGGGCCCGACCCCCGCCGGCGCGGTTCATCCGGCCGGTCCAGTAGATGTCGACATGGTCGCCCGGCGCGAGGAAGCCCGACACGCCCGAGGTCACGTCAACGCGGATGGCAAAGGCGCGCATCCCCTTGCCGAGGCGCGAGCCGACGCCGGCATCCTGCCCCGGCGCGGTGACCTTGACGGCCAGCACCGCCTCGTCCTTCTCCATCGTGCGCAGGGCGGTGCGGAAGCGCTTCTCACCCTTCGGGAACAGGTCTTCAGGCTTGGTGAAGGCGCCTTCGGGAATGGCGTTCTCGGGCCATTTCACGAGGCGCACGTTGTCGGGCGTGATCCGGTCGCCGTAGCGGACGGTTTCCTTGACGACGACCACCGGAACGGTGGGCACCATGTCGGCCCGGGCGGCCCGTTCGGCGGCGAGGGCGGCCTGGTAGTCGGAGAAAACCCCCTTGGCCAGGTAGACGGCAAATCCGGCGAGGCCGACACCCACAACCAGAACCAGAATGAAAGCGGCGCGCATGACTTGTCCTTTCGTTTACCGGCCGCATGGCGGCCTTCGATAGAGCAATCTGCCCGACGAATGCGGCAAAAAAGCGGAAATCTCGTGCCAGAGCGATGATTTTTTCAAACCGCGAAACAGTGGCCCTTCGCTTCAACGACAGAACGGGCCGCGCCGTGGCGCGACCCGTTCGGAGCTGTGCGGAGCGAGTCCGCGATCAGCCTCAGTAGCTGGCGATGGTCATCGTGCCGAGTTCGCTCGAGATGGTGTTGGCGAGCGTGGTCGTGCCCGAGGACACCGACGAGAGCACGGCGAT
>RFKM01000251.1 GCA_003694465.1 Alphaproteobacteria bacterium | reverse complement strand
CAGAAGTGTTCCGGATGATTCCGGGGCTCGAGAATGCCCGTTTCGCACGCCTCGGCGGCATTCACCGCAACACCTTCATCAATTCGCCCACCCTGCTCGATGGCGAGATGCGGCTCAAGTCGCGCCCCAACATCCGTTTTGCCGGGCAGGTGACCGGGGTCGAGGGCTATGTCGAGAGCGCGGCGATGGGGCTTCTGGCCGGGCGGCTCGCGGCGGCGGAGCTGCTGGGGCGTGCCCTGCCGCCGGTGCCGCCGACCACGGCGATGGGGGCGCTGGTCCATCACATCACCGGCGGGGCCGAGGCAAAGACCTTCCAGCCGATGAACGTCAATTTCGGGCTGTTCCCGCCGGTCGAGGGGCTGAAGGGCGGCCGGCGCGGGCGCAAGGACCGCTACAAGGCCTATACCGACCGCGCCAAGGCCGACTGGCAGGCATGGCTGGCCGGGGCGGGCTGAGCGGAGGCGCCGCCGCCGGCAGCGGCGGGCGCGCCCCGCGCCGGGCCGAGGGCCCGGCCTGCCTCCGGCGGGAGTATTTTTCCAGGAAAAGGCCGCAGGCCGTTGCACGCCGATGGCCGGGGGCGCAATGATGATCACCCGTTTCGCCCCCTCGCCCACCGGCCTTCTGCATCTCGGCCATGCCTTCTCGGCGCTCACCGCCTTCGATCTTGCCCGCGCGCGCGGCGGGCGGTTCCTGCTGCGCATCGAGGATATCGACCGCCCGCGGTGCCGGCCCGAATTCGAGCAGGCGATCTTCGAGGATCTCGCCTGGCTGGGGCTGGACTGGCCCGAACCGGTGATGCGGCAATCGGCGCGCGGGGCGGCTTACGAGGCGGCGCTCGCGCGCCTTGCGCAGATGGGCCTCGTCTATCCGTGTTCCTGCACCCGCGCCGACATCCGCGCCGCCCTTTCGGCGCCGCAGGAAGGTGCCGCCGGGCCCGGACCCGACGGGCCGGTCTACCCGGGCACCTGCCGGGGCCGGTCGATGGAGACGCGCCGGCCGGGTGACGCGGTGCGCCTCGACATGGCCCGGGCGATGGCGCTGGCCGGCCCGCTCACCTTCGACGAGGACGGCCCGCGCCACCGGGGCCGGCATCGGCGTTCGCCCGCGCAGATGGTTTCCGAGGTCGGCGACGTGGTTCTGGCGCGCAAGGACATCGGCACCTCCTATCACATCGCCGTGGTCGTGGACGACGCGGCGCAGCAGATCAGCCACGTGGTTCGGGGCGAAGACCTGTTCGAGGCCACGGCGATTCACGTCCTTCTGCAGCGCCTGCTCGACCTGCCGACGCCGGTCTATCACCACCACCGGCTGATCCGCGATGCCAATGGCAAGCGCCTTGCCAAGCGCGACGACGCCCGCGCCATCCGCGCCTTTCGCGCCGAGGGGCTTTCGCCCGAAGACGTGCGGGCGCTGGTCGGGCTTTAAGGCGCGGGCCATCAGTCTTCGATCGGCGCCATGATCACCGTCGCCTCGCCGCCGCGCAGAGCGGTAAAGAAGCACGAGCGGCGGTTGGTGTGGCAGGCCGGCCCCTCCTGCTCGACCAGCACCAAAAGCGCGTCGCGGTCGCAGTCGATGCGCATTTCGACCAGCCTTTGCACGTGGCCCGAGCTTTCGCCCTTCACCCAGAAGGCCCGGCGCGAGCGGCTCCAATAGGTCACCTGCCCGGTTTCGAGGGTACGCGCCACCGCCTCGGCGTTCATCCAGGCCAGCATCAGCACCTCGCCGGTGCGCGCCTCCTGGGCCACGACCGGGATGAGCCCGGCCTCGTTGTAGGTCAGCGTCGCCGGATCGAAAGTCATCGCGCGCCCTTTCCCTTCTGTCGTTCCCGGCCTATCTACAGGGCATCGACCGCGAGGAGAAGCCCATGCCCGAAGAGAGCCTCGAGCGCCTCTATTCGCCCCGGATCCTGGCCCTGGCCGCCGACATTCCCCATGCCGGACGGCTCGAGGCGCCGGCGGGATCGGCGCGCCGCCGCTCGCCGACCTGCGGCTCGAGCGTGACGGTCGATCTCGTCGTCACCGACGGCCGGGTCAGCGCCTTTGCCCAGAACGTGAAGGCCTGTGCCCTCGGGCAGGCCTCGGCCTCGGTGCTCGGCGCCGGGGTGCTGGGGCTCGACCGCGACGCCATCGCCGCCGGGCGCGCCGCCCTCGAGGCAATGCTGAAAGAAGACGGGCCGACGCCGCCGCCCCCCTTCGAGGGGCTCGAGGTGCTGCGCCCGGCCCAGAGTTACCGGAGCCGGCACAATTCGATCCTGCTGGCATGGGATGCAACGCTCGAGGCCTTCGACGCCGCCACCGCCGAAGGCTAGCTCAGAGCAAAACGTCGCCGGGCGCGAGATCGGCGAGCGTGACGTGGGCCAGCACCAGCCGGTCGGCCCCGAGGTCGATCACCAGCCGGTGCCCCTGCTGATGGGCGGCGGCCTCGAGGGCCGCGAAATCGGCAAGGCCGAAGCCGGACAGATCGAGCCGGTCGGGACCGTGGCCGAAATCCTCGATGCGAAGCCGCCCGTCGCCGGGGCGGAAGACGAAGGTGTCGGCCCCCGCCCCGCCGCTGGCGTTGTCGTTTCCCGCCCCACCGT